>CALDSM010000038.1 GCA_937923585.1 uncultured bacterium | reverse complement strand
ACACGCTGACCTACAGCGCGACCGACGGCACCAACGCGGCGGCCGAAGTGACGCGTGTTGTGACGGTGTCGGACACGACGGCGCCGGTCATTACGGCGTGCCCGCCGGACCAGACCGTAACGGTGGACATCCGCTGCGAGGCGAGCGTGCCTGATTTCACGGCGCAGGTTGCCGCATCCGACGCCTGCGACACGAACCCGACGGTTGTCCAGTCTCCGACGGCCGGCACGCGCGTGTTGGAGGGCGAAACGGTTGTCACGCTGACGGTGACGGACGACGCATCCAATTTCGTCACCTGCACCGCCAAGTTGACGGTGCTGGCAGGTTCCTGCAACACGACGATACCCAACGTGGTCGGGCTGAGCCGGACGGCGGCGGAGACGGCACTGCTAAATGCCCATCTTGTCGTCGGTCATTTAAGTTCGCATTGCGGCGATGCCGATATTCCGGGCATGGTCGTGGGCCAGGTTCCGGCGGCATCGGCGGACTCGGTTCCGAGCTACAGCGCGGTGAACCTGGTGGTGTCTCAGGGGCGCTGCCAGACGGGAGAATGCCCCGCGCCATAACGGTTTGCCTGCCCGCATTCAGTGCCGCGCCTGCCCTGCCGCCCTTGACGGGGCAGGTGCAGTTTTGTGGGTGCGCGTCATGTCCGCATCATGGCGCCCCGGAGCGGCAGGAAGGTTTCAAGATTGGAAAAGAAGCGCACAGGGTGGCACCTTGGAGTCCTGTTGGTCAAGACGATACTTCAGAGAAACCGTTTCAGCCGCACTGCACTGCAGAAATGGTGCGATTAAGGGGAACCACTGGGCCGTTGTGCCCTATTTGAGGAGTACGCTTGTGATGCACCTACGGTTTGTTTGTGGACTGGCACTGTGCCTGTTGTCCACAGTCGCTGTTTGCGGTGAGAACGCCCATGCCACGGATGAGGGTCATGCCTTGTTGCCCACCCGCTTCTGTCAGATGTCCAAGGATTCGTCGTGGAAAGAGGTCTCCACGCAGGCGCTTTCTTTCAAGACCTTTCATCCGCAGGGCATGACGGCGGTGGGGGAGCGGTTCTTCTTGTCGTCGGTGGAGGTGGTGGATCGCAAGGCGGGGAAGGGCGTGGGGCATCTGTTTGAAATGGACCGGAAGGGGACGCTGCTGCGGGAAATGACGCTGGGGGAGGGGGCCATGTACCACCCGGGCGGGATTGACTATGACGGCAGGTATGTCTGGGTGCCGGTGGCAGAGTATCGGCCGGACAGTTCGGCCATTGTCTATGCCGTGGACCCGGAGACGCTGAAGGCGCGGGAGGTGTTTCGCTTCAAGGACCATCTGGGTGCGGTGTCGCATTTTCCGGACAGGAAACTGCTGGTGGCGGCGAGTTGGGGCTCACGCAAGTTCTATCGCTGGAAGACGGAGGAGAACAACGGTGAATGGATGGTGGCCGACCCGGAGCATCCCGAGGCCTTTTCCAACGGCAGCCATTATGTGGACTACCAGGACACGCAACGCATCCCCGGAACGCCCTATCTGTTGTGCTCGGGACTGCAAGGCTATGCGGTCGAAGGGAGTCGGCCTTCCGCGATGAAGCTGGGGGGGATTGACCTGGTCAATATCGAGGACATGCGACCGATACACCAGGTGCCGGTACCGTTGCGCCCGGCGCTGTTTCCCGCGTGGACACAGAACCCCTTCTACGTGGAAACCGACGAGTCCGGCCTGCGCTTTCACTTTATCCCCGAAGACGGGAAATCCTTTATCCATGTCTTCGAGGTAAGCCCAACGCCATAGTCTTCGCGAGTTTCGCACCGCAGGCGTCCAGCCTGCGATGCGAAAGAAGCTGACTGTTCCCGAAAACTGTATCAGGGGGTAAGCAAGTATTTGTGCTGTGGCCGTTGCCGCAATCCGAGGATGATTCACTCTGCAAGAACTACGTTGGAACCGTTGGCCTTGTTCAGCGTTACGGTGTGAAAAACGCGGCCCTTCAGATCCACCGCTTCCACTTTTGCCTGACCCTCCTCGACATGCACGCGACAGTGGTGCCATACCGCCTTGAAATACCGTGAATGGGGGTTGTTGCGCTTGTCCGGCTGCAGGAGGCATACCGGGCCGCCCCCGCCGCCGGTGACCACGTATGCGATGTTGTTCTTCACCGAGACCTCATAGTTGTGGTCGTGCCCGCTGAACACCGCGCTTACCCCATACTGCTCAAAGAGGGGCACGAGGAAGGTGCGGGCGGGTGTGTAGCCGCCCTCAAGCCCCGAGGCCAGCGGTCCCTGATGGAAGAAGACAAAGCGCCAGGCCTTTTCCTGGCTCGATTCCAGCGTCTTCTTGAGCCATTCGTATTGCGGCGAGCCGGGGTCCATCGGGGTGCGGGTGGGGGGGCCGTATTCGTGGCCCACCGCGTAGCCCTCCACGGCAAGCACGATAAAGCGGCTGTTCCCATAGTCGAAGCTGTAGTAATGCTCGTCCTCGTTGGGCAGGGAAAAGTAGTCAAAGTACCAGGAGGCGTTCAGTTCATGGTTGCCGATCACGGGCCAAATTACTCTGTCGCGCATGATCTCCCGCGCCCGTCCGAAGAACTCGCGGCCCCACCGGTCGTACTCATTTCCCAGAAACGTCATGTCGCCGACATGCACCACGAACCGGGCCTGCGGACGGTCCGACAGGATGCCTCGGCAGGTGTCTTCGTGCCGGTTTCGCACCAGGTGCTCCGCCCATTCAAACATCTCCTGCGAGTCACCGTAGACCGCGAAATCGAACGGCTCCGGCCCCTGGAAGGCGGTGCGGAAATGGCCAATCTCGCCGGCCACTCCGTTCGACACGACGCGGTAGTGGTATGGGGTGTTCTCGGCAAGTCCGCCGACAGTGACTTCATGCATCTTTGCAGCGGGGCTGTCATAGGTGCTGCATTGTCCGTCTGCGGTCCCATTTTCCGCCGCGAGCAGCGCCTCTTTCCGCCCGCTTACGATCACTTTTCCGGGCAAAGCCCCGGCCGTTTCCCACATGACGGTGACAGAGGTGTTCTGCATGTTTTGCAGATATGGTCCGACGACAATGCCTGCGGCACCTTGGGGACGGTCTTCTTTTCCTGCATGCCAGCCCATATCTAGGACAGACTGCGTGACGGCTGCCACCAGCGGAACAAGGCCGGCAATCATGAGTGCCTGCACCGCGAATCCGCGTTTCCCGCCCATGAGGACGTGCGCCAGAACGAGTGAGCCCGCCACCGCCGCAAACGAAGCGGCAAGCGGCAAGCGGTTTCCACGCGCCAGCAGCAGAAACATGAAGAAGAGGAACGAAAACGATGCGGCCCACCCGGCGAGGACGGTCCCGGCCTTCCTGCGCGTTGTCAGGCTTCGCGCCGTGGGGGAGACCACTGTGACGAGGACCGGAGAAAGAAGGAGCATCAGGCAGGTGAACAGCATCCAGCGCCCGTCGAACAGGACTTCAGGAAGAATGGGAACCGACAGGGTGACAATCACAGGCGCCGCCACCATCATTTCCGCCAGGAACCGTCCACGTCTTCCCTGCGTTCTGAACCATGACCAACCGATGGTCGCCGCGAGGAGCAGCAGGGGCGGCGCACCCGGCGCCCATTCGGGAAGCCAACGGTGGGGAATGAGGAAGGGTAGCAGGTCGGTGTATGGCCGGGTGAAGAAGATAATGAACACCGCCACCGCCAAGGCCAGATTTGTCGCCACCCTGATGCAAGCATTTCTACTCAAGCAAGTTTCCTTTTCCCGCAGTCTGCACTTTGGCAGCCGAATCCTGTGCCTCCAAGCGGCTTCGGACGAAGAGAGACGCTCCTTAAATCTGTTGCAGCGTCACACGGACGGGAAATAGTCGCACAAATTGGTCCGGTCTTCAACGAAGGTTACCCGTGCCGGGCGGGGGCAGGCCTGTTCTCCGTGCGGGGTGGCCCGCTGCGCAGACGACAATTTGCTGCGCGTGCGGCCAGGTGCCCGTTGTGTGCTATGCTCGTGTCAGGTTGCGTTTCAGGGCTTTGGGCCGAGGTGATGAACTATGCTTCAGGAGACCTTCTACCAGACGCTGCTCGAACACCTCTTCGATGGCGTGTATTTCGTTGACAGGACCCGAAGGATCAACTACTGGAACAGGGAGGCGGAATCTCTTACGGGATATTTGTGCGGGGAGGCGCTCGGCCGCAGTTGCTGTGACAATTTCCTTGTCCACGTGGACAAGTCCGGTGTCGAACTGTGCAATGTCCGGTGTCCCCTTATACAGGCCATGGAAAGCGGCGAACCCTATGAGGAGGACATCTTTCTGCTGCACAAGGACGGCCACCGACTGCCGGTCACGGTCCGCACGACGCCGATACGCGACGGGAAGGAGGCCATTGTCGGCGCGATGGAGCTGTTTCGTGACGGTTCGGAAAAGCTCTCGGCCATGCGCAGAATCGAAGACCTGGAGAAGCTTGCGCTGCGCTGTCCGCTTACCGGCGTGGCGAACCGGGCCTACTCGCAGCACATGCTGGAGAATTCGCTGGATGAATTCCGGCGCTATGGTTCGTCGTTTGGGGTTGCCTTTCTTGACCTTGACCACTTTAAGAGCGTAAACGACCTTCATGGCCATGAAACCGGCGACCTTGTCCTGAAGGCGGTGGCGTCCACCATCCTGGCCGCGCTGCGCTCCTTTGATTTTGTTGGGAGGTGGGGGGGCGAGGAATTCCTTGTCATCACACCCCATGTGGATCGGCAGGCACTGGCCGAAATCGCCGAGCGCCTGAGGGTTCTTGTGGCCGGTTCCTCCGTTTTGGTGGAGGGGCGGCGCCTCCCGGTCACCGTGTCCATTGGCGCGGCGGTGGCACGGCCGGAGGACACTCCCGAAGGCCTGATTGACCGCGCCGACAAATTGATGTACCGCAGCAAGGCCGGCGGCCGGAACCGGGTCACCCTGGGCCGGTGAATGCGGCGAAGAACTGGCCCGCGGCGTTCCGTGGGAACCGTTTGGACTGTTCCGTGTTTAACGTCATGGTGGCGCACAGGGAACCAGCCTGCCGGATGCCGTAATCCGAAACAGGGGCGGCTTCCGCACCACAAGGAGAAAAGGTCATGGATCACCGGGCCGCGCAGGGACACGCGTTTGGGGCGAAGCTGGGACGGCGGGATTTTCTAGAGGCCTTGGGGATTGCGGGCGCGGCCGCATTGTTCAACGGGTGTCAAACGGCGCCCGACGGCAACGCTGGCGTGCGCCGGGGCAAGCCCAATATCATTCTCATCGTTGCCGACGATCTTGGTTATGGGGAATTGGGTGTTCAGGGTTCCAAAGACATCCCGACGCCGAATATTGACGCTATTGCCCGGAACGGCGTGCGGTTCACCAATGGCTATGCGTCCTGCCCGGTGTGCAGTCCCACCCGCGCGGGGCTCATGACGGGCCGGTATCAGCAGCGCTTTGGGCACGAGTTAAACCCCGGCCCGGGAGAGTCAGCAGACCCCAGTTTCGGGCTGGCGCTTTCCGAAGCGACGATCGCCGAGCGCCTCAAACCGCTGGGCTACGCGACTGGCATGTTCGGGAAATGGCATCTGGGCTACAGCCCGGAGTTCCAGCCGGTGAAACGCGGCTTCGACGAGTTCTACGGTTTCCTCGCGGGCGCGCACACTTACCTGAGAGTGGAGGGTGGCGCCAAGAATGCCATCATGCGCGGCACCGAGCCCGTTGCCGACATGGACTACACCACCGACGCATTCACCCGCGAGGCGGTTTCGTTTATCGAGCGGCACAAGAGCGAGCCGTTCTTCGTCTATCTGCCGTACAATGCCGTTCACGGTCCGCTCGAAGCGCTCCCGAAGTATCTTGCCCGTTTCGGGGGCATTACGGACAAGAAGCGCCGGACCTTTGCCGCAATGCTTTCCGCACTGGACGACGGCGTAGGCCAGGTTCTGGGCAAGGTCCGCGAACTGGGGCTGGAGCAGGACACGCTGGTCCTGTTCATCAGCGACAACGGCGGCCCCACGGCGCAGACCACCTCCGGCAACGCCCCGCTGCGGGGTTTCAAGGGGCAGGTGCTGGAAGGCGGCATCCGTGTGCCGTACATGATGCAGTGGAAGGGCACACTCCCCGAAGGCAAGGTCAGCGACACACCGGTTATCTCGCTGGACATCCACCCAACGATTCTCGCCGCGGCGGGGGGCGTTCTGCCGGAAGACAAGAAGCTGGACGGCGTGAACCTCATTCCCCATCTTGCCGGCAAGAAAGGTGAGGCGCCGCATGACCGGCTCTTCTGGCGATTTGGCGAGCAGTGTGCCGTTCGCATGGGTGACTGGAAGATGCTCAAACTCGCCGACGGCAAAGTGGAACTGTACAACCTGGCGGATGACATCGGCGAAAAGAACAACCTTGCCGCAGGCAATCCCGAGAAACTCAAGGAACTTCAGGTGGCCTACGACCAGTGGAATGCACAGCTGGTTCCGCCCCGCTGGAAACGCGGCAACCAGAGATTGCAGAAACAGGGTGCAGGCGCAAAGGCACGCCCCCGCAGGAAGGCGGCCAAGGGCAAGTAGCCGATCGCGGGCGCCTTCGGCCTTCACCGCTCGGGACTGATGAAGCGCCCGACCTGAATCCGCCGGATTCTCCATGCTTCGCGGACAGGTGCATGTTCTGCAATTTGTTGACCATGCCGTTGTGGTTTTACAGTCCCGGTGTTATTCCCCCCCCTGAACACTGCTTGGCGCAGCCTGCGCCGTTTTCCGAATTTCACTTCGATGTTGGTCAGGCGAAGTGTGTCTCAAGAATGGCACGGCCCCGACTTGGGAAAGCCTGCAGTTCGGCGTTGTCCGGCGTGGGACAACCGTCCGTTCCCCGTCCGGTCTGCCGCAAAGCATTCACAGGGGATGAGTCCTGGACGGCCAGGAATTGCGGCGCATTCGGCTATGTTAAAAGACTACATGACAAATTCCCGGCAACTCATGAAACGCACGAAGGAGCAGGACTAGATGGACACGTTGGCGCGCCGGATTGCCGAATGGGTTGCGGGGATTTCCTATGAAGACTTGCCGGCGAAGACGGTGCATGAGGCCAAGCGGCGGGTGCTGGATTCCATTGGCTGCTGTCTTGGCGCGTATCGAAGCGCGCCGGCGGTGATTGCGCGCGAAGTGGCGGAGTCCGCCGCCGATTACTCCGGTGCCAGTGTCTGGGGCACCACGAACCGGTGCAGACCCGAGTACGCCGCCTTTGCCAACGGGGCGATGGTTCGCTATCTCGATTTCAACGACACCTATCTCAGCCTGGAACCGGCGCATCCGTCGGACAACATTCCCGCGGCGGTTGCTGCCGCGCAGGCCGCCGGACTGGGCGGGCGCGACGCGATTCTGGGACTGGTCATCGGATATGAACTGCAGTGCCGCCAATGCGACGCGGCCAGCCTGCGGGCGCACGGCTGGGACCATGTCGTCTACGGCGCGTTGAGCACGGCCGCGCTTGCCGGAAAGCTGTGGGGCCTTTCCGTGGAGCAGCTTGAACATGCCCTTGGGCTGGCCGGTGTCTGCAACATCGCCACGCGCCAAACCCGCACCGGCCAGATTTCCATGTGGAAGGCCTGCGCGTTTTCCAACGCCGCGCGCAACGGTCTTTTCGCGGCCGAGCTCGCCCGGCGCGGCATGACCGGTCCGCACGAGATCTACGAGGGTCCGAAGGGCATATTCAACCAACTGACAGGGCCCTTTGATTTGGCGTTGGGCGACGGCGGTTTCATGATTGACCGGACGTACATCAAGTACTGGCCGGCCGAGTACCATTCGCAGTCGGCGATAGACGCCATGCTGCAGTTGCGCGGCGAGATTGCCGGTCGCGCCGTGAAGGGCATCCATATTGACAGTTTCGAGGCGGCGGTGAGCATCATAGGCTCCGAACCGGAGAAGTGGCGGCCAACCTCGCGGGAGACCGCCGATCATTCCATGGGCTACTGCACGGCCGTGGCGCTGCTGGACGGCGACGTAACCCTGCACTCGTTCGATGAGACGCGGCTGGCCGACCGGAAGGTCCTTGACCTGTTGGACATTACCACGATCCGCGAGGACCCTGCGCTGAATCCGGGTTATCCGGACGGCATTCCGAACCGTGTGACGGTTACGCTTTCCGATGGAACCGTGTTGAGGAGGCAGGTTGACTATCCGCGCGGCCACGCGGGGAACCCGATGACCGACGACGAGGTTGTTGCCAAGTTTGCCAAACTTGCCGAGGGCGTCATCAGCGCAACCACGGCGGATCGCATCGTGGATTTGTGCATGCGCCTCGACAGGGTCACGGACCTGGAGCAGTTGTTTGAATTTGAGGTTGACTGATGGAAACAGTGCCACTTTCCGCCGAACGTTCCGCGGTGTTGCGGCGCGTGCTGAATGACCACACGGTGGTCCTGCCCGGCGCAATCAATGCGTTGAGCGCGCGCCTGATCGAAAGCGAGGGATTCGAGGCCGTTTATGTCTCGGGCGCGGTGCTGGCGAACAGCGTGGGCGGAGTTCCCGACACGGGTCTGATGACGCTGTCCGAGTCGGCCGCGTACTGTGCCGGCATCGTGCGGGCAACGCGGCTTCCCGTCATCTCCGATGCGGACACCGGATACGGCGGGCCGGAAAACGCGGCACGCACGGTTCAGGATCTGGAGCACGCGGGGGTGAGCGGCATACACCTCGAAGACCAGGAATTCCCCAAGCGCTGCGGTCACCTGGCGGGAAAGCAGCTTGTTTCCGCGGAGGCGTTTTGCGAAACAATCGCCGCCGCCTCCGGCGCGCGGCGGTGCAAAGACTTTCTGCTCATCGCGCGGACCGACGCCCGCGGCGTCAGCGGATACGACGATGCGGTCGCCCGCGCGCACGCGTACCTGGACGCGGGTGCCGACGCGGTTTTCCCCGAGGCGCTGCGCGATGCGGAGGAGCTTCGCCGGTTTGCGCGGGACATGAAACGCGGCGGTGCGCGCACGCTGCTGCTGGCCAACATGACGGAATTCGGGCAGACCCCCTATTTCACCGTGGACGAGTTCGCGGAGATGGGATACGCGATGGTCATCTTTCCCGTGACGCTCCAGCGCATTGCCATGAAAGCGATGGGGGACGCGCTGCGCGTCATTCGGGAAGAAGGAACGCAGCGGTCGCTGTTGAACGATATGCAGACCAGGCAGGAGCTGTACGACCTGCTTGGATACGAAGGAACGGTTGGAGGCGGCGTGTTGAAAGGAAGTGCAGGATATGAATCAGGAAACGTTCAAGCCCGGACTTGAGGGCGTTGTTGCCGGCGAATGCGCCGTTGCGTGCGCCGAACAGGACCAGTTGCTGTACCGCGGATACGAAATCGCCGACCTTGCCGCCCATGCGACCTTCGAGGAGACGGCGTATCTCCTGCTCTACGGAGAACTGCCCAACCGCCTTCAGTTGGAGTGGTTCAAGGCCGATCTGTTCAGCCTGCGGCCGATCCCCGCCGCGGTGATGCAGGCACTCCGGCTGATACCGCGTGAAGCGGACGCCATGGACGTGCTGCGCACCATGGTCTCAATGGCGGGTCATTTCGATCCCGTTGCCGACGCCGAACCCGACGCGCCCCGACGCCGGTCGCTGTGGCTGATCGCGCAAATCGCGGGCATCATTGCCGCGCGCAACCGGCTGCTGGACGGACAGGAGCCGCTGCCGCCAAAGCCGGGACTCAGCCATGCTGCGCAGCTTCTCTACCAGTCGCTGGGTGTCGAGCCGGGGCCGGTTGAGACCCGGCTGCTCGACCTCACCCTGATCCTCTACGCGGAGCACGAGTTCAACGCGAGCACCTTCACCGCGCGCGTCATCTGTTCCACGAAATCAGACATGGTGTCGGCGATAGTCGGCGCCATAGGTGCGCTCAAGGGGCCGCTGCACGGCGGCGCCAACGAGGCGGTGACCAGGCTGCTGACCCGGTTCAATTCCGCCGACGAGGCGCGGAACTGGGTGCATGCGGCGCTGGCCAGGCACGAGAACGTGGCGGG
>CALDSM010000037.1 GCA_937923585.1 uncultured bacterium | reverse complement strand
CTCGCGCAGAGCATCAATGATGGCGGGCTCAGACAGTTCCCTGGCAAGCACATGGTCAGCCACAAACCGCGTGCTGCGCTCGTAGGGGTCTATCTGGAACCGGAACGCCTCTTTGCCGGGCACAAAGGAAGTCGAAACTAGTCGAACTAGGGGCTGCAAATAGGGGGAAACCTTGATGTCTTCTTTGGCGGGCGAGCGCAGCTGGACAGAGCCGTCGGGCTGCCAGACACCGTACACGCCGATGTTCTGGTGGCAGTCATTGCCGCAGACACCCACCATTTTGCGCGTTTGGTTCTCTTCATCCCATTTCTGGAGCATCTTGACGTTGCGGTCAAAAATGAGCCGAAGGGTCTGGTCGGGATAGGCATGGAGGTTCATGAGAATGTCCGGAGCAAGACGGAGCAGCGTCTGCACCATCGAGCCCTTCACCTCGTATTCATCCATGAAATCGGCGTGCAGGTTGTAGATTTCCATGCCGTTGAGATAGGGATCGCTCCAGTCCCGCTTCTTTTCCGGATGCACGACGAACACAACGCCGCCCTTGTCGTGGACGGTCTTGGCGGTTGTCAACTCGTCGTCGCCGCAATGCAGCACCGTGTCCGGCGGCAGCCCCCAAGGCATCAGGTTGTGCGACATCTCAAAGCCGGGGATGAACAGCACGCCGTCATGAACCCCGCGCCACTGGGCGCCGTAGGATTCGCCGCCGTCCTGGCAGTGGTCGGACATGCAAATGAACTGGCGCCCCGTTTCCTTCATGGTCTTCAAAATATGCTCCCAGGGCACTTCGGAGTCATGGGAGAGCAAGGAGTGGCTGTGGCTCACGCCGCGGTATTCATTCCAGCCCGTCTGGTAGGGGATGGGCACCGGTCTGGACTCGATGGCTTTCCACGCGGCCGCCTGCTTGGGAAAGGTGACATACCGGTGGTAAATGGCCGTGCGGAACAGGGCCAGGAACGCGACCACGAGGAGCACGAGCAGGCTGCCCAGGCCGATGAGAAACCATTTCAGCAGACGACGCCAAAGTGGAGTTGCGTCTACTGCTGCAAGAAGAGCGGACATAGTCACTGGCTCCTGACTCCCAAACGGGAAATGTAGGTATGAAGCGCAAACGGGCAAAAAGACTTTTCTTGGCACACTTTGGTTGGACTGGCCAAAGAACGCCGGGTTTCAAAAATGGGTTCGGCACAGTGATTGCTGCGGCTGTGACTGCATATTGGGTTCATCGCCATCAATCTGGCTGAGGCAAATACGCGGAGAGGGGTCAAGGCTTTGTCAAAACATTGAAAAGATGACAATCTAACTAATGTAAGGGCCATGAGGTGGAATGGTCTCGTGATAAGCCTTGTTATACGCCACGGATGGATGTGTTTTACAGAGGCGGAACAACCTGCGGATGCAAATCCGGAATGGAGAGTTGAACGATGAAACTCACACGCATTTTTGTTGTGGTTCTCGCGGTCGTTTTGGTCGCGGGATGCACCCCGAAACCTGAGAAGAAGGGGGCGCCGGAGAGCAAAGCCCCGACGGCACAGGCTCCTGCGAAGGAGGTGCCCGCCAAGATGGAAGTGAAGCCGAACGCACCGGTTGCGGCGGAAGTCTGGACCTGCCCGATGCATGCTGATGTTAAGGAAGCCAAAGCGGGGAAGTGCCCTAAATGCAACATGGACCTCGTGAAGGCGGCGGTTTCAGGGTCGGCACCAACACCTGCACCGGCACCAGTCCCTGCTCCCGCGCCAGCGCCAGCAACTGCTCCCGCGCCAGCACCAGCAACTGCTCCTGCGCCAGCACCTGCACCTGCACCGGCTCCTGCTCCCGCGCCTGCACCGGCTCCTGCTCCCGTGCCAGCACCTGCACCGGCTCCTGCTCCCGTGCCAGCACCAGCAACTGCTCCTCCCGCAAAGTAAGTCTCAAGGTCGCCGACACGTCAGTCGAACCGACTTGTGGAACAGAGATGTTGTGAAAGTTCTGCGCGTGAATGTATAGATTACGCGTCCGGGGTGAAATGCCGCGAAAACGGGGGCTCCCGGACGCGCGCTTAAGGATGGTGGGGAATGCGTGACTGAGTTCAAAGAACGGAGGTCACTTGGTCCATCAGGAGGATGATGGCGGTGATGGCGCTTCCAAACACCGCAGGTTGACTGAAGAGTCATTTCGAGGGCGTGGCTATTGCGCGGAATCGCCCGGCGCCGCGGAATGTTTTCAGAATATCTCTGGCAAGAGGTGCCAGGCGATAGACCAGAACAATGTGAACCGACAATGATTGAAATGCCGAAAGGGTGAAAAAACCATGAAACTCATGCGACTCTTGGTGGCGACTCTGGCGGTGGTGCTGGTCGTGGGGTGTTGCCCGAAGCCCGAGAAAAAGGGTGCTTCTGAAGGCGCAGCCCCGGCGGCTCAGACGGCTGCCCCGGCGGCGCCCGCAAAACCGGCTCCAACACCGGCCCCGGCTCCAACACCGGCCCCGGCTCCAACACCGGCCCCGGCTCCAACACCGGCCCCCGCCGCGCCAGCCCCCGCTCCGACGCCAGCCCCCGCACCTGCTCCGGCAACGAAGTAGGTCCGGTGGCGGCGGCATGGATGCAAGCAATCTGTGGAAGGAAGGACGCCCAGTAAAGGCGGTGTGTGACAACGTAGTTCATGCGCTGGGGGTGCCTGTATGTCTGAGGTTAGGGTGCCTCCAGCCATGATAGAAGGTGTAATAGAGTTTTGCTGCCGCAACAAGTTCATCGTCATTCTGGCCTTTGTGGCGGTGGCGGCGGCGGGGCTGTGGGTGGTGGAACGCACCCCGGTGGACGCCATCCCCGATCTGTCCGAGAACCAGGTCATCGTCTTCACCGACTGGATGGGCCGCAGTCCGAAAGAGATTGAAGACCAGATCACCTATCCGCTGTCCGTAAACCTGCAGGGGCTGGCCGGCGTGAAGGCCGTGCGGTCCTCCTCCGAGTTCAATTTTTCGATGGTCAACATCATCTTTGACGACTCGGTGGACTTCTATTTCGCCCGCAACCGCGTGCTGGAACGGCTCTCGCTGGCCGGCAACTTCCTCCCGCAGGGCGTGGTGCCTTACCTTGCCCCGGACGCCACCGCGCTCGGCCAGATCTTCTGGTACACCGTGGAGGGGGAAAACGTGGACGGGGCGAAGCTGCGCAGCGTCCAAGACTGGTATGTGCGGTACCAGCTCAACTCCGTGCCGGGCGTGGCGCAGGTGGCCAGCGTCGGCGGTTTTCCGCGTGAATACCAGGTGGACGTGACTCCCGAACGGCTGCGCGCGTACAACCTGACGCTGGGCCAAATCTATCAGGCCATCGCCCGCAGCAACAGCGCGGTCGGCGGGGGCGTGGTGCAGAAGGGCAACGCCGAGTACATCATCCGCGGCGTGGGGTGGATTAAGGGTTTGGAGGACATCCGAAACACCGTCATCACCGAACGCGATGCCGTGCCCATTCGGGTGGGCGATGTGGCCACGGTGCAGAGCGGGGTGGAATTCCGCCGCAGCGTGCTGGAGAAGGACGGCCGCGAGGTGACCGGCGGCGTGGTCATGATGCGCTATGGCGAGAACCCACTGGAGGTCACGCGCAACATCAAGGCCAAGATCCGCGAACTCCAGAAGGGTCTGCCCGAAGGCGTGCGGATTGTGCCGTTCTACGACCGCACAAGGCTCATCGAGAGCGCGATAGCCACGGTGACCAGGATTCTGGAGCACGAGATGCTCTTCGCCGCGCTGGCCATCCTGCTGATCCTGGTCCACTTCCGAAGCGTGTTTGTCGTGGTCATCACGCTGCCGCTCTCCGTGCTGGTCGCGTTCATTCTGATGCATCTGTTCGGCATCTCGTCGAACATCATGTCCCTTTCGGGCATCGCGATTTCCATCGGCATTCTGGTGGACCAGTCCATTGTGATGCTGGAAAACGCCACGCACCGGCTCACGCAGCATTTCGGGGACAGGAAGATTACGGGCGACACGACGGAACTCATCGTGGCGGCCTGCCGACAGGTGGGGCGTCCCATCTTCTTCTCCGTGGTCATCATGGTGATCTCCTTCCTTCCCGTGTTTGCCCTGACGGGCCAGGAGGGGAAGATGTTTCACCCGCTGGCTTTCACCAAGACCTTTGCGCTGATCGGCACGGCGATCATCTCGGTGACGCTGGTGCCCGCGCTGCTGCCGCTGCTGGTGCGCGGACGTCTGTCGAGCGAGGGAAACAACTGGATTATCAGCAGCGTGGTGGCCGTCTACCGGCCGACGCTGCAATTCCTCATGCACCGTCCGAAGACGGTGATATGGCTCTTTGTGATCCTGCTGTCGGCGGGCTTCTTCGTGTCACGGCAGCTCGGCCGGGAGTTCATGCCGCCGCTGGACGAGGGCAGCATTCTGGACATGCCCGTCACAACGCCGCGCGCCTCGGTCACGGAAGTGGCGGACGACCTCAAGGCGCGGGACGCGCTGATACGATCCGTGCCGGAGGTGGAGATGGTGGTGGGCAAGGGCGGGCGGGCCGACACGCCAACCGATCCGTCACCGCTGGACATGATCGAGACGGTGGTCACGCTGCGCCCCAAGGAAAACTGGATCAAACGCAAGATACTGGCGGACGATGCCCGGAAAGAGACGGAGCGCGTCCTGGGACTGCTGGAAGCGCGGGGAACCGTTGTCCTGGCCGGCGATGCGCAGGCGCGGAGCGCCTTTGTCAATGAGGTGACCAACGGCGCGCTGGACCGGCACGACGGGCTGATGCGGCCGGAGATCGCCCGCCGAATGCTGGAGCAGGAGTACTTTGTCGCGGAGCAATCGGTGCGGCTCGTCGCGGAGCGGGTGCTGGGGCAGGCGGACGCGCACAACGCCTGGGCAAAGCCCTTCTCCCCGGAGGAACGCGAAGTGTTCCTGGCTGGGTTGGCGGAGACGTGGCGTGCGAGGTATGTGACGGTGCCCCAGGTATATGATGTCGAGGAACTGGTCAACGACGTGCTGGCCAAGTTGGAGGCGGACGGGGGCCTGGGCATGGAGCGCGGCGCCGTGCTTGCCGCCGTGGGATCGCGGTGGACCGAGGTGAGAGACACCCTCAGGGAATCGGTAGGTCTTACTGTTCCCGACTTTCCCACCGCGACCACGACCGCCGTGGAGGCTTTCCGCGCGAAGGCATGGGCCGCCTGGACCAGGCAGACCAACCAGGCGCTTTTTGACAGCGGCATGACATTGTTTGGCCAGGCACTGCTGGCGGAGCTGGAGTCGGCGGCGACGATGCGCGGCGCGTGGAAGGGGAAGGAGACCCCGCCGGAAATTACGGCGCAGGACATCGGGGGAGCATTCGGCAAGCATGCATTCTTTTGGGCCAAGACGAAGAACGACTTGGTCCGCGAACTGAACGGCGTGGTGAACCAGATCGGATGGGCGAACATCTGGACGCAGCCGATCATCAATCGCGTGGACATGCTGGCGACCGGTGTGCGCACCCAGCTTGCGGTGAAGGTGTTCGGCAGGGAACAGAATGAGATCCAGGCCGTGTCGGAGCAGGTGTCGGCGGTCCTGCAGGCGATTCCGGGCGCGGTGGATGTCGTCGCCGATCAGACCGTCGGCAAGGGGTACGTGGAAGTCGAGGTGGATCGGGAACGCGCCGCCCGGTACGGCATTAACGTGGGCGACATACAGGACACCATTGAGGTGGCCCTGGGCGGAAAGCCCATCACCACCACGGTGGAGGGCCGGGAGCGTTATCCCGTGCGGCTGCGCTATGCCCGCGACTACCGCACCGACGAGGAGGCCATCAAGAACATTCTCGTCGCGCAGGGCGGAATGGAAGGGACGCAGGGCGAAGGCGGAACCCCGGCAATGACGGAGCAGCCAGCCGTCTATCTCCGCGATGTGGCAACGATCCAAGTCATCGAAGGCCCCGTGATGATCAAGAGCGAGAACGGCCTGCTGCGCTCCTATGTGCAGCTTAATGTGCGCGACCGGGACATCGTCGGGTTTGTGGAGGAGGCGCAGCGCGCCGTGCAGGCGAAGGTGAAGCTCCCGGAGGGAACCTTTCTGGAATGGACCGGGCAGTTTGAGCACCAGGTGCGGGCGAAGAAGACGCTGCGCGCGGTGTTTCCCGCCGTGCTGCTGCTGATCTTCGTCATCCTGTACATGACTTACCACGACTTCACGCACGCATTGCTGATGATGATGGCGGTGCCGGGCGCGCTGGCGGGGGGCGTGCTTTTCCAGGCGTTGTTCGGCTACAACTTCAGCGTGGCGGTGTGGGTGGGCTACATCGCCTGCTTCGGTATGGCGACGGAGACCGGCATCATCATGCTGGTCTATCTGCGCGACGCGATTTCGGAACGGGGGGGATTGGCGGGAATAGCCAACGTGAAAGCGCTGGAGAAGGCGGTGCTGGAGGGAGCCGTACACCGGCTGCGGCCCAAGTTCCTGACCGAGGCCACGGCCATTGTGGGTTTGGCGCCCATGCTTTGGGCCCGCGGCGTGGGGGCTGAGGTGATGGCGCCGATGGCGGCACCCGTGCTGGGCGGCCTGCTCATCGCGGATGAGGTGATTGACATATTTCTTCCCGTTCTTTTCTACCACGTCGAGGCGCGCCGCTGGCGCAGACTGCACAGGGACGCGCCCGGGGGCGGGGTCGAGGAAGGAGTGAATTATGACTGAAGAGAATCCGAAGCCGCGCTCGTTCCCGGGCAAGGTGTTCTTTGTATTTAAGTTTCTGGAGATCCGGTTGCGCTTCGTTACCATTCTCGCGATCACGGCCCTGGTTGTCGGTTACTGGGACCATATCCAGAACTATTACGAACGCTATCAGCGCGAACATCAAGTTACTGGGAGCGCCGGCATCCCTGCCGGCTCTTCCGCACAGGCCGAGTCCGAAGTCGAGTACTACTGCGGCAT
>CALDSM010000036.1 GCA_937923585.1 uncultured bacterium | reverse complement strand
ACACGTGTATACCGGCGAAGACATACCAGGAACAGTGCAAGCACTATGTTTGTCGGGCACTACACTGTACATTGGGGGAACATTCGAGAAGGTTGGCGGCCTGGCCAGAAACAACGCCGCAGCCGTTGGCACCGCTGCCGGAGGCGTTTCAACCTGGAACCCCAGTCCCGATGGGAACGTGGCTGCGCTCAAGGTTTCCGGGTCAACGGTTTACGCAGGGGGGTGGTTTTGGAATATTGGCGGGCAACGCCGCAGCTCATTGGCTGCATTGAACAACTCGACTGGAAATGCCACCTCGTGGCAAAGCAACACGAATGAAGGTGGGATCGTTGAAGCGCTTGCAGTATCGGGGACGACGCTGTATGTTGGCGGCGATTATGCTGCCATTTCCTGGGTGGCTCCGAGGACCAACCTCGCAAAGATCACGGCGTCCACGGGGGCGGTGTCGTCTTGGCTTCCCATCGACCCGCTGGTGAATGATGACTATGCCGTCCATGCGCTTGCTGCATTCGGGGATACCATATGGGTCGGAAAAGAGGGCTACCTGGCGGGATACAGCGCCACGGATGGTCAGATAATCAACTATCGTGAAGTGTACAATGAAGATGTGTCTTCCGGGAGAGTTTCTGCGCTTGCCGTGACTCCGGGGGGAGACCTATATTTCGGGGGCTATTTTGATCGGGTTCGAAAACTGGACGGGTCTGATCTAAAAACTGCTGATAATCTGGCAGCGTTAAGGAGCGGTTCCGTCTATACCGGTCTTTATGCGGACGGAAGCGTCAATGTGTTGGTGGCTTCAGGCAACAAGGTGTATGCGGGCGGCGAGTTCCATAACGTAAACGGGTCGCTGCGCAATCACCTCGCCGCTCTCCAGTCCGATACACTGGCATTGGACTCGTGGAATCCAAACGCCGGCGACGTTGTAAACGCGCTGGCCGTGTCCGGTTCAACCGTGTACGTCGGCGGTCGATTTACGACGGTCGGTGATGGGCAAACCCGCAACCGCCTTGCGGCTGTTGATGCGTCAACAGGCAGCGTCAGGGATTGGAACCCCAGCGCAGACAATGTCGTCTGCGCGTTGACCATGCTCGGGTCAACAGTCTGTGTCGGGGGGGCGTTTACCACCGTGGGCGGTCAACCGCGCAACCGTATCGCCGCCCTCGACAGCCCCACTGCCGGCGCTCTTGGCTGGAATCCCAACGCGAACAACATCGTCTGTGCATTGGCGGGCTACGGTTCGTCGCTTTATGCCGGGGGCTCATTCACAACCATTCAGGGAGACGAGCGTTCTCACCTGGCGCAGTTTGAGTTGTCCCTTCCCACAGCACCCACCAACCCGGGTGCAACAGCGATTGGCATGAATACAATTACGTGGTCCTGGCAGGACAACTCCAGCAACGAGACTGGTTTCCGGGTTTACGATGACCCCGGTTCTGGTCCACCCCCGACGCTGCGTACTGTAACGGCAGCGAACACCCTGTCCTGGCAGCACACCGGACTCCCCGCAAACACACAATATGCCGTTCAGGTTTCTGCAATGGGCTCACTCGAAAGCGCCAAGACCGCGAATTACGCGGCATGGACGTTGATTGAACCCGTCAGCGCACTCACCTTCTCCGCCGTGGGCATGGATGCCATCACTGTCCATCCTGCAAACACTCCGAGCGGCCTGACTGCCGGCAATTCAGGTCTGTACTTCGCCAATACCACTGCCGGAACGGACTCCGGTTGGCAAAAGACCGGAACTCCATGGGTTGTTTCGGGATTGCTGCCCAATAGGGCTTACACGTTCAAGGGAAGATCCCGCAATGGAGCGGGTGTCGAAACCGCGGATGTCACCGCGACCAAGTGGACGCTGATTGAACCCATTTCTTCGCTCGTGTTTCTTGAGATGGGCACAACAGGCTTCACCGTCACTTCGGAAAACACGCCAAGCAATCTGGGGGCGGGAAGTTCGGGAATTCAGTTCAACTGCAACGGGCATGTCTCTGAATGGAAGACGGACAATACCCCTTGGGTATGCACGGGTCTGTTTCCGAACCGCGTGTTTACGGTGGTTGGCGCAGCCCGAAACGGCGAGGGCTACCACAGCACTTGGACCTACACAGACATATGCACACTGGCGGAAATCCCCGGGGCACCCTGGGTGTACGGTCCGGCAGCACATTCCCTGACCGTAGGTGTGAATCCCGGCGACAATCCCAGCACAACGCTCTATGCGATCACGGTCTCCCCGTCCGTTAACGGCAATACGAGGGTCCAGGGCGATGGCACCATAGGCGGCGTTCCCGTATACAGGACCGACGACGAGTGGGGGGCGACCACCGTGAATGGTCTGGCAGAATACACCCTGTATTCCTTCACGGTCGAGGCCCAGAACGAATATGGGGTCGATACGATTCCCGGTCCGGCAGCAAGCGGGCGGACAACCGATGCGACGCCGCCAACGGGGACCATCACCGTCAATGGAGCGGCTGCCAGAACCAATAGCCATTCTGTCACCCTCACTCTCTTTGCCTCTGATCCGGGGTCCGGTGTCTCCCAAATGCAGTTCAGCAACGACGGTTCCGGCTGGAGTTCCTGGGAGGCGTTTGCCGGCACCAAGTTGTGGACATTGTCTGCAGGTGACGGAGTAAAGACAGTCTATGCAAAGTACAGAGATGTGACCGGCAATGTGTCCTCCGAAATGATCGAGGCCACCATCGTGTGCGACACCACGTCGCCGGTCATTGCTTTACAGGGCCTCGGCCAGGAATCGGTGGAATGTGCGAGCACATACAACGACGCGGGAGCAACAGCCAGCGACAACCTGGCGGGTGACCTGACCGCCAGCATTGCTGTTGACAACCCCGTGAACCCGAATCAGCCGGACATCTATACCATCCGCTACAATGTTGCCGATGGGGTTAACGAAGCCGACGAAGTCACCCGCGTTGTGACGGTTTCCGACACGGTTGCCCCGGTGATTAGCCTGAACGGCTCCGCCGCGCTGATAGTTGAATGCGGCGGCGCTTACAACGACGAGGGCGCTACGGCCTCCGACGCCTGCGCGGGCAGCCTGGCGGTGACGATAAACGGCTCGGTGAACACGGCCGCGGTCGGCGTCTACACGCTGACCTACAGCGCGAACGACGGCAACGGCAACAGTGCCGACGCGGTTGAGCGGGTTGTGACGGTTTCCGACACGGTTGCCCCGGTGATTAGCCTGAACGGCTCCGCCG
>CALDSM010000035.1 GCA_937923585.1 uncultured bacterium | reverse complement strand
ACGGCAACCGTTCCGCCACGAACACCACGCTGGTTTCGCTTGCATTGACATGGACTCCGGGCAGCGGCGGCAACGTGGTGCGCATGCGCTTCAGCGATGACGGCGCGCACTGGACCGCATGGGAACCGCTCGCGGCCACCCGCGCCTACACGCTGCCCGGCGGCGACGGGCACAAGACCGTGCGGGTTCAGTTCCTCGACAAGGCAAACCAGCGCTCCGCGGCGGCGCATGACTACATCCGGCTCGATATGACGCCGCCCACGGGCGGCATTATCATCAACGGCGGCGCGCTGACCACAACCAACCCGCTGGTTACGCTCAACCTGACCTGGGCGGATTCGGGGTCGCAGGTTGCGCGCATGCGCTTCAGCGACGACGGCGCGCATTGGACCATCTGGGAGCCGCTCAACCCGGCCCCCACGCACCTGCTGCCGCCGCCCAACGGCTACCATACGGTTCGCGTCCAGTATCGTGACGGCGCGGGCAATTACTCCCCCGTATACAACGACTACATCAAATTGATGGCACCGTAAAGGAATGAGCGTCACTTGCCTGCCCCGGTCGGTGCTGAGCTGGCCGGGGCTCTTCTTTTCCCCGCAGCCAACCGGCGGGTATTAATCGGGGAGTCTTTCGAGGCAACCGGGCCGGGGTCCCCCCTCTGTGACATGGGGTGCCAGCCTCAACTGCGCTCCCCCAACCCGGCGGGGATGCGCAGCAGGCACGTGGGTTTTTGAACCATCGCGCAGTCTATTTCAGTCCAAGCCGGCGGCTTTCTGCCAAGGGCAAGCCCAGTGTTCAGAAGCGGGCATATCCACCAGGCAATTTGGATGAAATGTGGGCACAATGCCTTGGATTCCAAACCGATACGATTGAACCCAAGTGTACGGACCTGAGAACCTTCTTCTGCACACCGGGCATACCATTGTTTCACCCCCGTTTCACGGCCGGAACCACGCATGAGGCTTTGCCCCGCACCCCCTCAAGAGGTCCCATTTCTCAAACGAATCGCTTTGACTGGTCCGTTTCGGAGTCTAAGGTCCAAGTCACCTACGGGGCAACCAGCTTGATGTAATCGTTGTAGGCGGGGGAGTAGTTGTTCCCCGCATCGAGGTATTGCACACGCACGGTGTGGTAACCGAGACCTGGTGGAAGCGTGTGCGCACGCGCGGCCTTGAGTATCTCCCATGGGGTCCAATGCGCTCCGTCATCACTAAAGCGCATTCTCACCACGCCGGAACCCGCACCGTCCGACCAAGTCAGAACCAGCGCAAACGACTGGGTGGCCGTGGTCAAGGCACCGTTGTTTATGATGATGGTGCCCGTGGGCGGAACCGTGTCCAGCCGGATGTAGTCGCTGTATACCGCGGAACGGTTGCCAGCCTTGTCCAGGTACTGTAGTCCGCCCCGGCATTCCAAACAACGTTCCTGCCCGACCCGCGAACGATGTTCGTGCCTATATCTCCGGAGATGCTGGTCATCGGAAAGGGGAAGGAGGCCCCGTTATCCTTGGACAGCGCCGCGGCCACTGTGCAGTTCCCGTAGGCGTATGTCAAGTCATAGCAGACATCCGCTTTTGTTCCTGCGGCCCCGTTGGACGTCTGCGCAAAGGTCACAGTGAAACGACGGGTTCTTGTCCAAATGCACCGATGGAGAGCACAGAAAGGGAAATAAGTACCAGTCTCTTCATTTTGCCGGTTCCGCTTCCGGCAGGCTTCCGTGCCACACTCAGATCAGGCTCTTGATGGCCGCAAGCGCCGCCTCGTAATCGGGGTGGTTCGTAATTTCCTTCACATATTCCACGTATCTTATGAGCCCCTGCCCGTCGGCCACAAACACCGCGCGCGACTCAAGCCGCAGTTCCTTGATGTGTGTTCCGTATGCATCGCCAAAGGCCATGGCAAGATGGTCGGAGAGTGTCTGCATCCTCTTGATACCGGCTGCGCCGCACCACCGCGCCTGTGCGAACGGAAGGTCGGCACTGACGGTGTACCCGGCCACGGAATCCCCCAAGGCGTCAATCTGCTCGTTGAATTTTCGGGTCTGCATGTCGCAGACCGGTGTGTCGAGCGACGGTACCGCAGAAATAAGCCGCACCCTGCCGTCCGAATCCGACAACCCCACGGGACTCAGGTCAGTAGCAAGCAATTGGAAATCCGGTGCCTTATCACCGACGCGCAATGCGGGTCCAACCGCGGTCAAGGGGTTCCCCTGAAATGTAACGTCCCCAAATCTTTCCATAATCGGCTCCTTTCTTTTGGTCCCAAGGGACAGACTGACCTTCATCCAATGCTGCTAAGCGGCATTCCTTCCTCCACAGCGTACCCCCAGTAAATAGCCTGCCGCACACCAGATTTTCTGGATATAACAGAGCAACACCTTTGGGGAATTCCCTAAGCGACGGTGCCACATGGAATGTCTCAAGGCGGGGCACCCGCGGACGGCCTGATTTTCCAAAATCTCTCCCGGAAAAAAGTCGCTGTTTCCAGATCTCTTGGGCAGAGTCTTGAGCGATACGGAAACCGGGACTGTTCTATCGCCTGCATCGTGCGGTTGTATGGTCAACAGTCCTGCATCTTTTTGTCTGGCGTTACTTGCGCACAACAATCTCCAATCTCTTGTCCCGCGATGAACCCTGCCCCGAAAATCCTACCTGTTGCCAAATAGACAACGTTAGACTAGAATGAGTCAAAAGGAGTTTGGACTATGGTGATGAGAATATCACGATCCGGACACCTGTTGGCGTTGTTTCTTGTAACAACAGGGGGAACTGGGTGGGCGCACAACCCGGTTGTCATTGACGGCGGACCTACGGACGCGTCAAGCGCGCACAAGATAGCAGATATTTCGGCGAGTCGCGTGGCCTACCATCACGCAATGCCGGGACAACCGTTCCTCTGGATGACCTTTGACGGTGCGCCGGGACAGAAACTCGAATTTCAGATGGGTGTTCCCAAGATTGACCGGTATGCAAACGTGCGTCCGGCTACGGCACTCCTGGGACCCGGGCTGCCCCCGGCGCCTGAATTGCCGTTTTCCGTTCCCGAGGGGATGGGTGCGGTGCTATTTGCCACGGACGGTCAGGAGCCGACCGTATTCAACGAGGAATTCACTGGCACGGTGGATTGGATGTTCAGGGAAGAGAGTCTTACCTTGCCACAGGCCGGCCAGTATTTCATGGTCAGCTACCTTCCTTCAGGCGATGAGGGGAAGTTCTGGGTGGCGCCGGGGAAAGCCGAAGTGTTTGGACTGTGGGACCTCATCCGAATGCCCGTTATTGTCATCGAAGCCCGCATCTTCCACGAAGTATTTCCATGGGGGGGGATTCTGGGTTGGGCGTATCTCGGGATCTTCATTCTGTTGCTCGGAGGCCTTGCCACCGGATTCGTTTTCCTTTGACGCACCGTCTTCAAAGAACGTCCGCCGGGGCCGAAAGTCTGGGTATCAATGCGCGTCGGGCGTTCTGTAAAGATATCCGTTGCAGGTTACAGCCTAACCGCATGTTCCACAAACCCCAGACCCTTACAACCCGTGAAAGGATGTCCCATGGCACCCATTATGAGACTTTGCGTTCCTTGGATTGCGGGGCTTGCTGGACTTGTCTTGCTGGATCTTCTTTGGATTGGCTTTGTGGCATCCGGTCTGTATCGGAGCCAGATAGGCCATCTGCTGAGTATCGTTGACGGCAGGATGGCTGTCAACGTCCCGGCCGCATTTGCGACCTGGGCGGTTATTGTCACCGGCGTTCAGGTGTTCGTTATTCCGCGGGCATCAGGGGCCGGTTCAATTCCCTCACTTATGCTCTGGGGGGCGTTCTGGGGGTTGATCGTGTACGCGGTATATGACCTGACCAACTACGCCGTGATTAAAGACTGGCCATTGACCGTAACGGTTGTTGACATCGCCTGGGGCGCGGTTGTGTGTTCAATGACGGCCCTGTGCATGGGTCTGGCGAGCCGCGCGATCACGCGGTTCTTTTAGCAGCAACCCGGCTGCGATGTAAACATGGAGACAAAGGTCAGCAGAAGGATTCTGATAGCGGGCGCAACGGGCTATGTCGGTGGGCGCTTAATCCGGCTGCTGGAGGACAAGGGTGAACTTTTGCGGTGTCTTGCGAGGAGACCTGAAGTGCTTCGCGACCGGGTCAGGCCGGGAACCGAGATAGTTTCTGGGGACCTGGCCAGTCCGGAATCGCTCCCTCCGGCCTTTGACGGCGTTGATACCGCCTATTATCTGGTTCATTCCCTGGGTAACCAGGGCGATTTCGAGTTGGAGGAGGAACGCACCGCACGGCACTTCGCCGAGGCTGCAAGAAGCGCGGGTGTTCATAGAATCATCTATCTTGGCGGACTCTGCGACGAGAACGCCCCGCCGTCCGCGCACATGCGCAGCCGTCTGCGGGTGGGCGAGGTGTTGCGCGCCTCAGGGGTGGAAACCATCGAGTTCAGGGCTTCGATCATCATCGGCAGCGGGAGCCTGTCGTTTGAACTCGTCCGCGCCCTCGTTCAGCGCCTGCCTGTAATGGTGACGCCCCGGTGGGTGTCGGTGAAGGCGCAGCCCATCGCCGTCCAAGACGTGCTCGAATACCTTGCCGCCGCGCTGGACCTGGAAGCCGGCGCGTGCCGCACTTACGAGATTGGCGGGGCGGAACAGATGTCTTACGTCGAATTGATGCGGACGTACGGGCACGCCGTGGGGCTGCGCCGACTGTTTGTTCCCGTGCCTGTCCTGACCCCGTGGCTGTCCAGCCTGTGGCTTGGCCTTGTGACACCGGTGTTCGCGTCCATCGGCCGCAAACTCGTGGAGAGCATCACGACACCCAGCGTGGTGCACAGCGCGGACGCCCTGCTCGACTTTGCCGTTCGGCCCATGGGCGTTCATGATGCGATCATTCTGGCCCTGCGCAACGAAGATCGTCGGTAGATCGGAAGAGCACACGTCTGAACTCCAGTCACGATCAGATCTCGTA
>CALDSM010000034.1 GCA_937923585.1 uncultured bacterium | reverse complement strand
AAGGCAACCTATACCCTATATGATCTGGGCTGGGGGTCGGCCAGAAAGGTGGAGGTCGGCTCATCCGACGACCCGGTGAAGGTGGTATTGCCCGCAACGGGAAGTTTGGTGCTACGGGCCGCGGACGCCTCCACCGGCAAGGCCATTCAAGACTTTCAAGTGCAGCAGCAGGATGAATACCCCGGCACGGGAAATGCCCAGCAGCCATGGCATGGTGCCGGAAACGCGGAAGGCGGCGAGTTTGGCCGGCAACTCTATGGGTCCGCCAGCAAGACCCGTTACCGCATTGACGCCTCCGGGTACCGGCGGGGAACCACCCGGTGGATTGAACCGGAGTCCGCCAAGATTCAGATCACACTGTCGCTCAAGCCGGCACCCATGCGGGAAGGCCGCGTCCTGGATGACAAGGGCCGTCCCGCGCCGATGCCGGTGGTGCAGTGGCTCGACGGGCCCTATTTCAGCGTCGGCGACAACACTTCCTGGTCAGGGTCTTCACCGATGAGGGGTGACCAGCGGGGGGGCTTCTCCATCACCTCGCGGGACTGGGAGTCGGGGATGCTGCTGGTCACGACGGACACCGGCGCGGCGCTGGTCAGCGGCGTGGATTTCGAGGCGGTGTCCACGGTTCGTCTGAAGCCCTGGGGCCGTGTCGTTTGTGAAATGCCATCCACCCCGAACGCCGGGGCAAACCTCTTCGGAACGGTCACGGAACGGTCTAGCGTTCAATTGTCCTATACCTGTACATTGGACCGGGACGGCAAAGGGGTCTTCGATAAGGTCTATCCCGGCCAGTATTCCATTTCCCGGTCGGACACCTCGAATCCCATGCGGCGAGAAACCATTCCGGTGGGGAATGTCACGGCGCTTTCCGGGCAAAGTGTGGAAGCCTCCATCCGTTCCGGCAGGAAGGTGGTCGCGCTGGTGAATATCCCCGATGAGGCAAAGCCGTGGCTGGCCAAGCGGCGCGACGGCCTCGCCATGCAATTGCTGTCGGCGGACAGTGCAACGGGCCGGTCCTCATACGGCGGCAGAACCCTCTGGCTGCGTCCCGACGCCTCCGGCCGGGTGGAATTTGCCGAACTGGCTCCGGGCGCCTATGTCTTGCAGGTGCAACCGCTCTATGACCCGGGCCTGCCCGGGGGCGGTCCCATAGAACGCTACTTCGAGAGTGACGAAGTCCGTTTTGCAGTGCGGCCCTCCGCGCCGGGAGATGATGCGCCGCTGGACCTGGGTGTCATCCCGCTGCATGCCAAAGGCGAGGCCGCCCCGCCCGCTGCGGAGACACCCGAGCCGGGCTTTATCGTGGACAAACTGGAGGGCGGCACGATGTCGCTCCAGGACCTGCGCGGACGTTATGTGCTGATTGACTTCTGGGCGGTCTGGTGCAAACTGTGCCAGGCGCAGGAGCCCCGTCTGAAGAAAGTCTGGCAGGAATTCGGCAAGCGGGACGACTTCGTGATGCTCGGGCTCTGTCTGGGCGACAACGCGAAGCAGATTCGCGAATTTGTGTCCGCCCACGAGATTCCGTGGCAGCAGGGCATCCTGCAGGACAGCTTCAGCAGCGCGGTTGCCGAGCATTACGGCGTCACCTCGCTTCCCCACATTCTGCTGGTTGGCCCGGACGGCAAAGTCGTGGCGGACAATCTGCTGGAGGACAAGATTGAATCCGCAGTGCGGGCGGCACTGAGTCCCGCCCGGCCCTAGCCTCCGGTCATGCACGGGGTCCGCATGCTGTGCTAGACTTTCCCCGGTTTCCGCACCCGTCCGGGTGCGGCCCCATCCGACAACCCTGGAATTGACACGGTGGCCCTCACAGGCACTCTCATATACCGGGCGTTCCGGCCCAGTGGCCCCGCGTTGCTTGCGCTTGCGGTCCTGGTGGCCGGCTGCGCGCCCAGCCCGCATGACCTCATCGCCCGCGGAAAGAACGATGAGCTTCGCCGGGCACTGGAGAAAGATGCCCCAACGGTGGTGGCGGCCCGTGACCGCAAGGAGAAGACCCCCCTGCACGCTGCGGTAAGCTGCGAAAACCGCGAAGCCATGGAAATGCTGGTCAAGCACGGCGCGGACCTCCACGCCGCCGACATTACCGGCATGACCCCCCTGCATGTGGCGGCCATGCTCGGCCGGGCGGCCGAGGCGGAGTGGCTGCTGGACCACGGGGCGCGCCTGGACGCCCTTGATGTTTTCGAAGACACCCCGGTGCATACGGCAGCCGTGTTTGGACAGGGCGGCGTGATCCAGGTGCTTGCGCCGCGCGGCGCCGCATTGGACAGGCCCAACAAGGCCGGAAAGACTCCGATCATGCTCGCCCATGACAACCGGCGTCCGCGCGTGGTTTCCCTGATCGAAAGCCTGCTGGCCGAACGCGCGGCGACCCAGGGCGGGGGGGCATAGAATGACGGCCACGCCCGCGGAGCAGAACCAAACGGTCGTCATCTACACCGACGGCGGCTGCGAGCCCAATCCCGGCACCGGCGGCTGGGGGGCCATACTCATGTACGGGGAGCACGTGAAGGAGCTTTCCGGCGGGGCTCACGACACCACGAACAACCGCATGGAAATGACCGCGGCCATTGAGGCACTGTCGGCGCTCAAACGGCCCTGCAGGGTGCGGCTGCACACCGACTCGGAGTACGTCAAGAAGGGGGTCACCGAGTGGATGCCGGCCTGGAAGAAGAAGAACTGGATACGCCGCGGGGGTGAACTGAAGAACGTGGATTTGTGGCGGCGCCTGGACGTTCTCACGGGAAAGCATGACATCGAGTGGCGCTGGGTGAGGGGCCATGCCGGAAACGCATACAATGAGCGCTGCGACGAACTCGCCGCAGCAGCCATCGAGCGGCAGCGGCGGAGCGGTGCGGTTTCCGCGCCCGGGGACCATGCCGGGACCCGCCGGGCCGGGGGAAACCCTGATTCGCGATGAAAGCGCAAGAAGCCAGCCTGAAGACCGCGTGGCGCGCCGACCTGCAGCGGCGCCTCAACTTCTTCGTCATTCCCGTGCTGATCGGTCTGGGCGGCGTTGTCTTCTCGCAGCAGTTTGAGAGTCCCCTCTGGCGCTGGCTGACCGTCGCCGTGTCCATGGCGCTTCCCATCTACGCGGGCGGCAACCTGCTTGCCCGGTTCCACACGAGCCCCGCCGAGCGCCTCATCATGCTTTCGGGCGTGCTCATGCTCGTGCTGGGCGCCGTGTTCAGCGTGTCCGGCCTGGCCGGGGCGGTGCTGGGAGAAGTCATGGTGAGCGGGCGCGTGGCCGACACGGCGCGCATCATCGGGCTCGCCAGCCTTTTCCTCGGGCTGTTCGTCGTGCTGTTCAGCGTGGTGCGCACAGGCGAGGACACGGCGGAGCTGGCGGAGCGGTTCCGCCTGCTGGCCGACCAGATATCGGACGGTTTCATCCTCAGCACCGCGGACGGCACGGTGTGCCTGGTCAACCAGCGCGTGCTTGACATGTTCGGCTCCACCCGCGAGCAGATCATCGGACACAACGCCCGGGAACTGGCCGAGCAGTTCAACATGATGCCCATAGAGAAACAGCTCAAGACGCGCGCCCTCGGCGTCGCCTCCGAATACGAGGTGCACATCCAGGTGGGCGGACGCGAGAAGGTGCTCATGGTCAACGGAGCCCCGGCGTTCGACCGGCAGGGGCGCCACACCGCCACGATAGCCACGGTCCGCGACATGACCGAGCTGGTCATGCTGACCCGCCGGGTCGAACAGTATGCCAAGGGGCTCCAGAACCTCTTTGACGAGCAGACGCACAAACTGCAGGCCTCCGAGGAGCATTTTCGCGGCCTGCTCCTGACGATGAACGAGGGGCTCCTCACGGTGGATGCCGCCCACCGGGTCCGCTTTGTCAACCCGCGCATGTGCGACCTGCTCCAGTTGACCGACACGGAAATGGTGGGGCGGGAGATATTTTCCTTCGTCGAGGACGCGAGCCGGTCCCGTTTGCTGGGCCTGCTGGCGCGCGCCGCGGAACGGGGCGAAAAGGCACTGCGTCAGGAAATCGAGTTCATTGACGCCGGGGGGCGTCCGGTGCCGACGGTGGTGTCCTCGGCGGCGCTGCCCGGAGGCCGCGAGGACGAAAGCGGCCATTCGCTGGTGGTCACCGGCATCGCGGACATCAAGCGCATGCAGCAGAAACTCGCCCTGCGCGCCCGCGAACTGGAGCGCGCCAACGAGGAGTTGCGCATGCACGACCGGGCCAAGGACAGTTTCCTTTCCAATGTCAGCCACGAACTGCGCACCCCCCTCAGCACCATTCAGGGATATGTTGACCTGTTCGGTTCCGGTTCGCTCGGCCCCCTTGCAGAGGCGCAGGCGGCCGCAATAAAGGTGATGGACCGCAACGTGGAGCGACTGCTGGGGCTGATCAACGAGATGATCGAGTTCAGCCGGATGCAGATACGCGGCATTCAAGTTGTCCAGAACCTTTTCAGTCCCGGCGGCGCCGCGGGCGAGGCCGCGGCGGCGGTGCACCCCGATGCGCTTGAGAAGGGTCTCGACGTGTCCGTGGACTGCGGCGGCGCGCCGCCGTTTGTTTGGGCGGATCGCGACAAGGTCGGCCAGGTCTTCGGCATCCTTCTGAACAACGCCGTCAAGTTCACCCCGCGTGGCGGGCATATTCGCGTGGTCGTGGAGCGGGCGGGCGGGCAGGACCTGGTCTTTTCCGTCACGGACACGGGCATCGGCATTGACGCGTCCCTGCACCAGCGGGTGTTTGACCGTTTCTTTCAGGTGGACAGCTCCAAGACGCGCCAGTACGAGGGAACGGGCATAGGCCTTTCCATCGCCAAGAACATTGTGGAGGCTCACGGCGGCGCCATCTCGGTGGCCAGCACGCCCGGCGAGGGAAGCTGCTTCACCGTGCGTCTGCCGGACGCAGTCGCCCGGCCCCTGGGGGAGGGTGACCCCCCGAAAGGGCTCGGACATCTGCGGGTGCTGGCCGCCTCCGAACGCGATGAGTTCGCGGAGGCGATGCGCGCCCTTGTCGGCCGCGGCGTGGCCGGGATTGACTGGGCGGCCAGCGGGTACCAGTGCGTGCGGAAGGCCGCCGCCGAAGGGTTTGACCTGCTCCTGCTCAACGAGGCACCCTCCGACGTGCTCGGAAGGACCACCCTGCGCCTGCTGCGGCAGAATCCGGCCACGCAGAACCTGCCCGTGCTGGTGCTTACCACCGAATCCGAATCGGACATCAACGAGGTCCGCGGACAATGGGCCGCCACGGACTTCCTTGTCAAGCCCTTCGACGGCGACACGCTGGCCGCAGCCCTCCGCGGGCTCCTGGCCGGCGCGGGCGCCGGGGAGACCGGGGGGCTTGTCGAGACCCATCCAGCCCACGCAATGAAGCGGTGCGTGTTTGTCGTGGACTCTGACGCAGGTCTCCTGGAATGGATGGCCACTGCGTTAAAATACCGCGACATCGGATGTTTCTGCACCACCACGCCCCACGCAGCGGCCGACATGGCACAGAAGCTTCGGCCCGATGCCATCCTTCTGGACGGCGATGTGACGCAGGCGCGCATCCGAGACGCAATCAAGGTGTTCCGGGAGTGTCCGGCCACCCGTGTCACTCCGGTGTACATGATGACCGGCGTGGGCAAACCCGAATTCGACCGGCTCGACGTGGCCGGAGTGCTTCACAAACCGTTCAGTGTCAACGAAATCACAGAAATAATCGGCGTGGGCCGCTGACCGGCACGCCGCGGACTGGGAAGGTTTACCGATGATGACTTTGCTTGTCGCCGTTCACGCGGCCATCATGACTCTCGCAGGCGCTCCCGCCGCGCCGGCCAGTCCCGCGCCCGGCACGGCCGACTATTACGCCGCCCTGCCCGAAAGCTACTACTGCATCGAGGCGAGCACGGGCGCCGTGCTGGCGGAAAGCAATCCCGACATCCAGCGGCCGCCCGCGAGTATGATCAAGATGATGCTCATGCTCATGGTGGAAGAGGGGGTTCAGGCGGGCAAATGGAATTACGACAAGCCGATAGTGGTCACGAAGAACGCAGAAGGCATGGGCGGCACCCAGGTCTATCTGGGCACGGGAGAGACTTGGAAACTCGGCGACCTCATGCCCGCCATTTCGGTCGCCTCCGCCAACGACGCCGCCATGGCCATTGCCGAAGGGCTGTGGGGCTCGAAAGACGCCTATATCGAGGCCATGAACAAGCGCGCCCAGGAACTGGGCATGACGCAGTCCAAGTTTAACAGCGTGCATGGACTGCCCCCCTCGAAAGACCAGGCGTTTGACCTGACCACCGCCAGGGACATGGCCCGCTTGGGCCAGGAATGCGTGAAGCACCCCAAGATTCTGGAATGGACCTCGATGAAGGAGCTTACCTTCCGGCCGGGCGAGGCCAAGAAGATAAACACCAACAAACTGCTCGGGGTGGTGCCCGGTGTGGACGGCCTCAAGACGGGGTACATCCGCGCCGCAGGATTTTGCATCACGCTGACCGCCCAGCGCGAGGGCATCCGCCTGGTCGTCGTGGTCATGGGCGACACGAAACACGAGCGTTCCGAGCGTTCTCAGGAGGTGATTGAAGCATCCTTCAAGAAGATGAAGCGGGTCCAGCCCGTGGTCGCGGGCGCCAGCATCGGCAAGCCCGTTACCGTGGCAAACGGGGTGGCCCCCAACGTGGGGCTGCTGTCCAAGGGGTCCCTGGAGGCCGTCGTGCGCGAGGAGGACGTAAAGAGCCTCCAGATTGAGGTCTCCGCGCCGACCGAGATCGCTGCGCCTGTTTCCGCGGGGGCGGTCGTGGGAACGATACGCCTGAAACTGGGCGACACCCTCTTTGGCGAGACCGAACTGGTCACCGCCTCCGCCGTCGAGGCCAAAGGCCTGTGGCGGCGCGTGGGCGAATGGACCGGACTCAAGTGAACCTGGCCAGGGCCGCGCTTCTTGCCGCCGGGCTGGCGGCGTTTGCCTTGACCGGGTGCGCGGGCACCAGCGGGCGGCCTGCGTTCAACTACTGCATCGGCACGCAAACCTTCTCGCCCAAATACCACCTCACCGAGAAGACCCGGCTCGTGGAAACGGCGCAGGCGATCGCGGAAATGGGCTCAAACGTCATCAAGTTCAATGCCGGCCCCGGAGCGCCTGAATCCTATCATCTGCCGGTCAATCCGGACATCAAGACGCTCAGAGGCCTGTTCGCGCTGGAGCCGTCCTACCAAGCCGTCTTGGACATGCCGTTCGACTAGTACCTCATCTGGGCCTATCCGCTCGGCACCGCCAAGTCCTGCCGCGAGACCTGGACCGAGGAGGACCGTCGGCGCGAATACTCCGAGATGTACGATCTCACCCGGTACCTGCTGGAGAGATTCAGCGGAACGAACAAGACCTTTCTGCTCGGCCACTGGGAGGGGGACTGGGTGCTGCTCGGCGGCTATGACATCAACGCCGAGCCCAAACCGGAGTCGGTGTCGGGGATGATCGAATGGCTCAACCTGCGCCAGAAGGCAGTGGACGACGCACTCCGCGACACGCCGCACCAAGGCGTGCGGGTGTTTCACTACACCGAGGTGAATCTTGTCCATAAGGCCATCACAGGACGGACCACCGTGTGCAACAACGTCCTGCCGCACACGAACGTGGACCTGGTTTCCTATTCGAGCTATGACTCACTCGACCTTACCAAGGGTGCCCCCGCCATGCGGGAGCGCCTCAAGGCCGCGATGGACTACATCGCCGCAAAGCTGCCGGAGAAGAAGCTGGACTGGGATGCGCCGCGCGTGTTCATCGGCGAATACGGCTTTCCGATCCGCCAGGTAAAGACGCCTGAGGCACAGGAAGAAGACTCCCGCGAGGTGGTCCGCGCCGGGCTCGAATGGGGCTGCCCCTTCATCCTCTACTGGCAGATGTATGACAATGAGATGGAGGAAGGCGGCGAGAAGACCAGCGGCTTCTGGATGATTGACAACCACGGCGTCGTCCAGCCCGTGTACCGCCTTCACCAGGCGTGCATTGCGAGGGGCCGCGAATGGCGCGATGCCTTCCGGCGGGAGCATTCGCGGCCGCCCACCCACGACGAGTACTGCCACGCCGCGCTGCAATGGCTTGATGCCGCGGGACAGGCTGCGTACAAGGAGTGACCTCAAAATGTTCGCCTGCACCGCATTGTGCCTGATTTTCGCGGTCTCCGCCCCAGATGCCGGCACTGCACCCGGGAAAGACATTCTTGTCGGCGTGAATTACTTTGCCGGGTGGTGGGAACCCATGCCCAACAAATGGCACGGCGCCGACGGCGCCGACTGGCGCACCAAGTATCCAGAGCGGGTACCCCTGCTTGGCGAGTACAACAACCAGGCCACGATGGACCGCGAAATCAAAGCAGCCGCCGGCCACGGCGTGGACTTCTTCTCCATCCTCTGGTACTACAACGGGAAGACAGGCGAGCGCGAACCCAACGCCCGCAACCTCGAACGGGGTGTGCTCGACTTCATGCGTTCAAGCGAAAGCGGACGCATGAAGTTTATGGTCGAGTTCTGCAACCACCCGCCCTATGAAGTTGTCACCGACGAGGACTGGAAGGATTGCACCCAATTCTGGATAACCTATTTCCGTCATCCCAGCTATCTGCGCGTGGACCGGAGACTGGTGTTCAAGGTGCATGGCGGCCACTATTTCTGCATGCAGAATAACAAGGACCTGGCCAGGTGCCGCGCACGGTTGGACGCGCTGCGTGCCGCCGTGCGCGATGCGGGACTGGGCGAGATGATGATTGGCTGCGGTGTCGGCGGACCGGAATCCATTTTCCCCGAACACTGGGCGGCAAGACTCTTCGACTTCACCGCCACCTACATGGACCTGCCGCAGCAGGAACAGAAACCGGAAGATTGTCCCTTCACCGACTTGGAGAAATTCACCGAGGAAGGCCGCGCCAAACACTTCGGCGATGCTATACCTTACATGCCCTATGTGGCCGCCGGATGGAACCCGCGCCCCTGGTTGGACAAACGGCCCTGCTACGCATTTCCCAACAAGGAAGAGTGGACCGCCGCCCTGGAAAGCGTCAAGAAAGACCTGCGCGCCCAGCCCATGCTCGGTCTGCCCGGCGGCTTCAAGGCCTTCACGATCTACGCTTGGAACGAGTTCGGCGAAGGCGGGATTGTAGCCCCTACACAAGGGGGGCAGTACATGAAGCTGGAAGGGATAAAGATGGTATTCGCCCGCAGAAAATGATCTCTTGTCCGTGGATGGAATCTGGCGTAGTGCGGTTGCCGTGCGCTTCTTGACGAAATCTCTTGAGACGATGTATCATGCAGGAGTTCCCAAAATGGGAACCGGCTCTGATTGGTGCTACAAAGGGAATTTCAAGACGGATGCATGTAATTGCCCGAAGGACATTGCGCATCTTCTGGGACACACATCCAGACGCGGAACAGGCGCTGGAAGCATGGTACCATGAAGCAAGAAGCGCTCAGTGGCTGAACACGGCCGATGTCAAAAGGCAATATGGAAATGCGAGCATTGTCGGAAAGAACCGGGTGGTGTTTAACATTTGCGGAAACAAGTACCGTCTCATTGTGCATGTCAATTACGCTTTTCAGAAGACGTTCATCCGGTTCATCGGAACCCATGCCGAATACGACGGCGTGAACGCGGAGACCATTTGATGGAACCGAGAGTTCTCAAGACGGAAACGGAATACGAGGTGGCCCTTGCCCGCGTGGAAGGCCTTATGGATGCCGAGCCAGGAACGCCGGAAGGGGACGACTTGGAACTGTGGTCCATGCTGGTTGAGGATTATGAGGAGCGCCACCATCCCGTCCCGCTGCCCGATCCCATTGCGGCCATTCGCTTCAGAATGGAACAGGCCGGATTAAGGGACGCCGACATGGTGGTCTACCTTGGAAACAAGAGCAAGGTTTCCGAGGTTTTGAGCGGAAAACGTCCCCTGAGTCTTTCGATGATTCGCAGACTCCATGAAGGTTTGGGGATCCCTGCGGAGGTGTTGCTGGCACCATCACCCCGAAACCGCAAGTGCGCCTAACAAGCCGCGGCTGGACACGCCGGGACTTTGCGGGTTACGACTGTAGTCTCATAGTAATCATCATTTCCCGTACGTTTCAATCCCAATAGATTTCGGACTTTCTTGAGGTAACGGTTGAAGTCTTGGAATCAAAGACAACAGATCGAACAAACCAGCTTCTGTGTATCTTGGGCGCAGAGTAGTACCAATACTCCGCATTCCTCTCCGAATCAAAGGTCTGAACCTTGAGAGGATTTCCTAGCCGGTTCGACACGCTATCCTTGGTATCACCGGCACCGATCTGCCTGAATGTCATCCAATTGTACTTGGCTGCGTATTCCGTATTATCCCATGCGCCGTAGACCAACAGCGTACAGTTGCAGCCAAAGAAAAGAACAACAGCCGCAATTAGACAGACAGTCAACACAATTGTGAAGCGGACTATCCTCTGTAGAATGTACATAGAGTGAGACCTTCGCTCTCAATCCTAAAAACGCTCACTCCGTTTTCACCGGTATCAAGCCGCGCATATCATCGTTCTGCAGGCCGATCTGCTCCAGCGGTATCTGCTGGAACCCCAGCGCCAGCGCGGGGGATTCAGGTTTCAAGTGATAATCGCCCGCCGCAGCGTTGACAAACAGCGGGTCTTGATCAAGCAGGTTGTTCTCGAAGGTCAGATAGGGTCGCGCGATTTCCTCGATGTTGTCCCACTTGCCGCCGACACAGATGTTGCGCGCGATGATGTTGCCCTTGGGCGCCTTCGGCTCATCCTCGATGATGCCGACCAGTTTCGGGTATTTCTCGCTGTACGGCGGCTTGTTGTACGCGATGCCAGAGATGGTGCCCTTCTCCCCCGCCTCCTTAATCCATTCGTCCGAATGATAGGCGGCCCAGTTCAGCGCCCGCGCATCCACGTGGATGGCCGGGTTGCAGTCCACGAAGATGTTGTTGGTGATGGAACAGTCGCGGCCGCCTCCGATGAACGCCGCCATGGTCACGTTGCGGAAGAGGTTGCCCGTGATGTCCGCCGACGCGAACATGTCATCAAGATACACGCCGACGCAACCCTTGTTCTGGAAGCCGCTGACATCGTGCAGGAAGTTGTTGCGGATCATGTTGCCGCGCATGGTCCAGTTGCGGCCCGCGTAGATGGCTCCGGCGTCGTTGGACTCCATACAGACATGGTGGATCTCATTGAACTCGATCACGTGGTCGTTGCCGCCGAACTGTATGGCCATGTGCGGCGCGTCGTGGATGAGGTTGTGCGCGACGCGGTTGCCCACGCCGTTCATGCTCACCGCGCTCTGGTACATGCGGCTCCAGCGGCCCCAATGGTGAATGTGGTTGTTGTCCGCAAACAGCCCCGCCGCCGCGAGCGTGGCGCGGTCGCCGCCGTCAATGCTTACCCCGCCCTTGCCCAGCGAATAGATCTCGCAGCCCGCCACGCCGCTGCTCGCGCCGCCGCCCACCGACACGGCGTTGCCGCCGATGTTGCGGATGGTGCAGCCTTCGATGCGGCAGGCCGTGCCCCCGCTGACCGACGCTGCCGTGCCGCGCGCGGCCTCGAGCACCACACCGCGCAGGGAAACATGGGAAGTGTCCTTCATCGTCACCAGCGTGGGCAGCACGGACACCACCACGTCTTCAGCCCCCGGCGCGGCGGGCGGCCAGAAATAGAGAATTCCCTTTTCCCGGTCCAGGTACCATTCGCCCGGGGTGTCCAGTTCGGCGAGGACGTTGAACGCGTAATACCACTGCCCCTTGCGGTAGCCGTAGCTGTGATAAGGCGGAACGACGGCGATGGTGGACGTGGCGGGGTCAATGGACTCGATCTTCTGCCGCTGGTCCGACCAGTCCCAGAACCAGTAGCCGTAGAGCCGCACATCCGGCTCATCCAACCATCGGCTCGGGCGGTCCTCGACGTACTGGAACTTGCCGTCCCTGCAGCCCTTGATCGAGCCCCACTGCGTGAAGGTATCGGTGCCGAGAATCTCGCCGGTCTTGACGAATCCCTCGTTCGGCCAGCGGGCAAGCGTCTGCGGCACGCCGTCCACGAACAATTCCGGCCGCTTTCGCAGATCTGTCGCATCGCCCAGATCGCTCACGCCCAGCGACTTCAGATCCGCTTCAAGAACGCGGCCGCGTACGGCGGCATCGAGTTTATCCCGGAGTTTCGCGTCTGCGAGGGCCTTCCATCCGGTGATCTTCACCCCGCCGCGAAAGACGGGAGTC
>CALDSM010000033.1 GCA_937923585.1 uncultured bacterium | reverse complement strand
ACCCTCTACGCGGAAGGCCAGCGGCGCTACGTCGAAAGCCTCTCCGCCTACGCGCGCCAGTTCCTGGGCCAGATGGACAAGCCCGATGTGGACTTCATCGGCGGGCTGAGCCCGGCCATCTCCATTGAGCAGAAGACCACCCACCGCAACCCACGGTCCACCGTGGGCACGGTGACCGAGATTTACGATTACCTGCGCCTGCTCTACGCCCGCATTGGCGATCCCTTCTGCTGGCAGTGCGGCAAGCCCATCGTCTCGCAGACCCCGCAGGACATCGTGGATTCCTGTCTGGCGCTGCCGGAAGGCGCCAGACTGCAACTGCTCGCGCCGCTGGTCCGCCAGCGCAAGGGCACCTACCAGAAGGTGTTCGAGGACGTCAAGCGGCAGGGCTTCGTCCGCGTGCGCGTGGACGGCAAGTTCTGCCACGTGGACGACGACATTCCACTGGAACGCTACGTCAAGCACGACATTGACGTGGTCGTTGACCGGCTGGTGATCAAGGACGGCATCCGCCAGCGCATGACGGACTCCGTGGAGACCTGCCTGCGGCTGGGCAAGGGACTGATCCGCCTTTGGGTCGAGGAGCCGGGCAAGCCCGCCCGCGAGAGCATCCAGAGCGAGAAACTCGCCTGCCTCGACTGCGGCGTGGTGTTCGAGGAACTGGAGCCGCGCAGCTTCTCCTTCAACAACCCCCACGGCGCCTGCCCGAAATGCACCGGGCTGGGCAGCGTGATGGAGATTGATCCCGAACTGGTCGTGCCCGAACCGGGTCTCGGCATCGCCGACGGGGCGGTGCGCCCCTGGAGCATGCGCCGCGTCCTCGACGGCATGTACCGCAAGGCGCTGCTGTCGGTCTGCCACCATTACAGGCAGGACCCGCACCAGCCCTGGCGCCTGTTGCCCGACTGGTTCCGCCAGATTGTGCTCTACGGATCCGGCGAGGAGGAGGTGGACTTCTCCTACTCCAATGAGCAGCGCACCTATGAGATCACCCGCGTCTTCGAGGGAGTCATCCCCAACCTCGAACGGCGCTACCGCGAAACCGATTCGGCCGCGGCCCGCGAGATGATTGACGAGTTTATGGCCTCGCACGCGTGCCCCCTGTGCAAGGGTGCCCGGCTGCGGCCCGAGGCCCGCGCCGTGCGCGTGGCCGGCAAGACGATTCTCGACGTTACCTCGATGGCCATAGCCGACGCCTCCGCCTTCTTCCAGGGAATGAAACTGTCGAAAACCAAGGCCGCCATCGCCGAGCGCGTCATCAAGGAAATTCGCGAGCGCCTCGGCTTCCTGCACAGTGTCGGGCTCGGCTACCTCACGCTGGAGCGCCACGCAGGCTCGCTGTCCGGCGGCGAGTCGCAGCGCATCCGCCTGGCCACGCAGATCGGCTCGGGCCTCGTCGGCGTGCTCTACATCCTCGACGAGCCCAGCATCGGACTGCACCAGCGCGACAACGCGCGGCTGCTCGCCACACTCGAGCGCCTCCGCGACCTCGGCAACACGGTCATCGTCGTCGAGCACGACGAGGACACCATCCGCGCGGCGGACTGGGTCGTGGACCTCGGACCCGGCGCCGGCGTGCATGGCGGCGAAATTGTCGCGGCGGGTACGCCCGCCGATATCGAACGGAATGAGAAGTCCCTCACCGGCCGCTACCTTGGAGGGAAGCTGGACATCGCGGTGCCGTCGAAACGGCGCAGGGGCAACGCCGCGCGGATTACCGTCCGCGGCGCCCGCCACAACAACCTGCGCGACGTGACCGTGGGCTTCCCCCTGGGCATGTTCGTCTGCGTCACCGGCGTGTCCGGCTCGGGCAAGTCAAGCCTCGTCAACGAGACCCTCTATCCCGCCGTTGCCAAGCGGCTGTATGACGCCGCCGAGCGCCCCGGCGCGCACGACGGCATTGACGGGCTCGAACACATTGACAAGATTGTGGACATCAGCCAGGCGCCCATTGGCCGAACGCCCCGCTCCAACCCGGCCACGTACACCGGCCTGTTCGGCCCCATCCGCGACCTGTTCTGCAAAACCGTGGAGGCGCGCGCCCGCGGTTACCAGCCCGGCCGCTTCAGCTTCAACGTGAAAGGCGGCCGCTGCGAGGCCTGCGAGGGCAACGGCCTCATCACCATCGAGATGCACTTCCTCCCCGACGTGTACGTGCCCTGCGACGTCTGCAGCGGCGCGCGCTACAACCGCGACACGCTCGAAATCCGCTACAAGGGCAAGAACATCGCCGAGGTGCTCGACATGACCGTCGAGGACGGCTGCGAGTTCTTCCGCAACATCCCCGCCGTGGCCAACAAGCTGCGCACGCTGAACGACGTCGGCCTGGGCTACATCCGGCTCGGCCAGGCCGCCACCACCCTTTCCGGCGGCGAGGCCCAGCGCGTCAAACTTGCCACCGAACTGTCCCGCCGCCAGACCGGCCGCACGCTCTACATCCTCGACGAGCCCACCACCGGCCTCCACGCCGCCGATGTGGACAAACTGCTCGGCGTGCTGCACAAGCTCGTCGAATACGGCAACACGGTCATCGTCATCGAGCACAATCTCGACGTGATCAAGACCGCCGACTGGATTATTGATCTCGGCCCCGAAGGCGGCGACCAGGGCGGCCGCATCATCGCCGAAGGCACCCCCGAAGATCTCACCCGCATCGCCAAGTCCTTCACCGGCCAGTTTCTCAAGCACAAACTGCCCGCCGTCGCGGCGGCAGCGGCAGAACCCGCCAAAGCAAAGAAGAAGGCGAAGAAGTAGACATCGGAGACCCCTCTCCCTCGTCTCTTCCCTTTCCGTGTGGTTCAGTGAATTCCGTGGTTCAAATTCTTCCCTCGGTTCGGGTTTGCCGTGACACCGCATTTGCGCGCCGGGGGGGTCAAAGCGCAAAATGTGCCAGACTTTCCCTTTTGGTCAAGGATACTGCGCATGAATTCCACGTTTCCCACGATGTCCGAGCTGATGCTGCGCGCGTTCCGCGCGCGGACGGCCGTCCCCGGATTCAATATTCCCTATCTGCCCATGATGGCGCCGGTGGTGCGCGCGCTGCGCGACACCCGCTGTTTCGGCCTGATCATGGTGGCCCGCCTGGAATGGACCAAGTTTCACGCGGGCGGTATCCGTCCCATTTTCGACGAATACCAGAAGGTCAGGGACGAAGACTTCACACGCCTGCATCTGGACCATGTGCCGGTCATTGACGAGGACCAGTTGCTGGTGGACTACGTCGGCGACATCGGCGAGGCGGTCACGCTGGGGTATGATTCCGTCATGGTGGACGCCTCGCGCCTGCCGCTGGATGAGAACATTGCCGCCACGAAACACATTGTTCAACTGGCCCACGCGCAGGGCATCGCCGTGGAGGCGGAACTGGGCGCGGTCTTCGGCCACGAGTCCGGCCCCATGCCCCCCTACGACGAACTCTTTGAATCGGGCCGCGGTTTCACCGACCCCGAAGAGGCGCGGCGCTTTGTGGTGGAGTCCGGCGTGGACTGGCTGTCCGTCGCCATCGGCAGCGTGCACGGCGTCATTTCGGAGAAGCGCACCGAGAAGAAGGTGGCCGCACGCCTCAGCATCGAACGCCTCGACGCGATCCGCGACGCCATCAACATTCCCATCGTCCTCCATGGCGGCACGGGCATCCGCAAGGAATACATCCTCGACTCCATCCGCCACGGCGTCGCCAAGATCAACGTGGCCACGGCCATCCGCCAGCCCTACGAGGCCATGTTGAAAGAGTCGCCCGAAAAGGCGCTGGATGCGGTATACGCGGAGACCGTGCGTGTCATCCGCGAGGATTTGGAATTGGAAGGTTCAGCAGACATCATTCAGCCGTCACGCCCGGCGTGACATAAAGGAGACACCAGAGAATGTCCGAAAAAAGCACCTTTGCATTGTTCTTCGGGAACCGGGGCTTCTTCCCCGCGTCCCTGCAGGCCGGTGCGCGCAAGGAAATGACCGCGCGGCTCAAGGCGCTGGGGCACAAGACCATCGCCCTTGACGCCGCGCTCACGCGCAACGGCGCCATCGAAACCCCGGCCGAGGGCCAGATCTACGCCAACTTCCTGCGCGAGAACCAGGGCAGGTTTGACGGCGTCATCCTCTGCCTGCCCAACTTCGGCGACGAGACCGGCGCCATCGCCGCGCTGGCCGACGCCGGCGTGCCCATCCTCATCCAGGCCTACCCGGACGACATGGACCGGATGCGCCCCGAACTGCGCCGCGACTCGTTCTGCGGCAAGTTCTCCATCATGGACGTCTTCTGCCAGTACGGGCTCAAGTTCACGGCGGTCAAGCCCCACACCGTGGCCCCGGGCAGCAAGGCCTTTGCGGAGAATGTGGACTACTTCGACAAGCTGTGCCGCGTCGTCAAGGCGATGCGCCGCATGGTTGTCGGCGCCATCGGCGCCCGCACCACGGCGTTCAAAACGGTCCGCATCGACGAGCTTGCCCTCCAGCGCCACGGAATCACCATGGAAACCATGGATCTGTCCGACGTCTTCGCCCGCATGCGCGCCGTCAAGGGCTCCAGCGCCGCCGCCAAGGCCAAGGCCAAGCGCCTCGCCGATTACTCCAAGTGGGACGGCGTGCCCAAGGAGGCCTTCGACAAGATCGTCGCGCTCGGCGTCGTGCTCGACGAGATCGTGGACGAGCTCAAGCTAGACGCGCTCGCCCTGCGCTGCTGGGTCGAGATGCAGAAGCAGCTCCACATCTCGCCGTGCGTGCTGCTCAGCGAGATGAACGACCGCGGCCTCTACGTCTCCTGCGAAGTGGACGTCGGCACGGGCATCACCATGCGCGCGCTCGGCGCCGCCTCCGGCAACGTCGCCACCTGCCTCGACTGGAACAACAACTACGGCGACGACGAGAACAAGTGCATCCTGTTCCACTGCGGGCCCGTACCGCAGAGTCTCATGACGGCCAAGGGACAGATCACCGACCACCTCATCCTCGCCAATGCCGTCGGAAAGTCCTGCTCCTGGGGCTGCAACACGGGTCGCATCGCGCCCAATCCCATCAGCTTCGGCAACCTCACCACGGCGGACGGCAGGCTCAAGTTCTACCTCGGTGAGGGCAAGTTCACCAAGGACCGCATCCCGAAGGACTTCTTCGGCTGCGCCGGCGTCGCCGAGATTCCGCGCCTGCAGGACATCCTGCTCGCCGTCGGCTACGGCGGACACCGCCACCACACCGCCGTCACCCCCGGCCACGTGGTTGCCCCCGTCCGCGAAGCCTTCGAGAAATACCTCGGCTACGACGTCATCGTTCCCTGACCCGGCACGTTCCCAAGTGCAACTTGGGAACGAGGAAAAAGTAGAAGCGGCATCTTGCCGCTTTCTGATTCAGGCCCGCGGCGCAATCCCGTCGCGGGCCGTTTCTTTCTCTGTCCCTCTTTTGAGTGCGGTGGCCATGCCGCCGCTTTTTCCTGGGCACGCCAATCTCCCGATTGGCCCTCTTTTTGAACGCTGCCAATCAGGAGATTGGCGAGCCCAGGAAAGCCAGCAAAAACGGCGGCGTTTCCGCCCGCCCGCCACATTCTTCCCTCTATTTGAACTTTCCCCCGCGTTGTGGCGTGGTTTCCAAACCATGCCACAACAGGGGGGTTCAAAGCGGGCCCGACGAGGGCTAAAGCGGGCCGTACGAAGCTCAAAGCTGGCCGTATCTGAGCCAAAGCGGGCCATATCTGCGCCAAAGTGGGCCGTATCTGGCTTAAAGCGGGCCGTACGAAGCTCAGAGTAGGCCGTATCTGGCTCAAAGTGGGCCGTATCTGGCTCAAAGTGGGCCGTATCTGAGCCAATGTAAGCGTGTCTTTCGGTGTTTTGGGCCGCACAAAGAACGATGTAAGTCCTTACCCAACACACAGTTATCGGTATGGCAACTTTCCCGGTGCGTTGTGGAGTGGTTTCCAGACCACGCCACGCTCTTCTGACCGAAGGTCTCCTCTTCCTTTCGCGGTGCATCCGCCACGCACCGGTTTTAGCCCGGATATTTCACAATATGTAACGAATCGGGCTGTCTCATGTAGTATAAG
>CALDSM010000032.1 GCA_937923585.1 uncultured bacterium | reverse complement strand
CTAATCTGCCGGCCTTCCCGTGTGCAAGATTTTGGTATAATTCGCAAATTCAAGAAACAAGGAGAGACCCATGGCTATTGCGGATTTCAGTCTTGCGGGGAAAGTGGCCGTTGTGACCGGGGCGAGCCGGGGCATCGGCGAGGCCATCGCGCGCGGCATGGCGGAGAACGGCGCCACCGTCGTGCTGGCCTCGCGCAAACAGGCCGACCTGGACCTCGTCGCGCAGTCCATCACGGACGCGGGCGGCAAGGCGCTCGCCGTCGCCGCCCACACCGGCAAGCCCGAGGATATCGCCCGACTGTTCGACCGCGTGACGGCTGAGTACGGTCGCGTGGACGTGCTGGTCAACAACGCCGCGACCAATCCCTATTTTGGGCCGATGATTGACGCGACCGAGTCCATCTTCGACAAGACCTTCGAGGTGAACGTGAAGGGCTACTTTCTGATGGCGCAGCGCGCCGCCCAGATCATGGTGAAGCAGGGGGGTGGTTCCATCATCAACATCGCCTCGATCGCGGGTGTCTCGCCCATGCTCATGCAGGGCGTGTACTCGATGACCAAGGCTGCGGTCATCTCCATGACCAAGGCGATGGCCTCCGAACTCGGCGGCGCGGGCGTGCGCAGCAACGCCATCTGTCCCGGCCTCACCGACACCAAGTTTGCCAAAGTGCTCATTGAAACGCCGGAAATCCACGGCATGGTGGTGGGCAAGGTCCCGCTGCGCCGTCATGCGGAGCCACGGGAGATGGTCGGCGCGGCGATCTACCTCGCCTCCGACGCGTCGAGCTACACCACTGGCTCCATCATCGTCTGCGACGGCGGCTACCTGGCCTGACCGTCATTGCGAGGAGGCCAACGGCCGACGAAGCAATCTCTTGTAACCATTGCCTGAATGCCGGGTCATTGTGCGCAAGAGATTGCTTCGCTTCGCTCGCAATGACGGGCAGTCTCGCCTCCTCAGGCCCTCACTTTTGCCGGATGTCGTAGCAGAGGAGTGCATCGCCGTGGCGGATATAGAGCCGCCCGTTGGCGATGGTGGGATGGGCCCAGTGCTCGCGGTCGCCCTCGGTCACGGTGAATTTGCCCACGCGCTCCAGCCCCGTTGCGGAAGGCTTGATCAGGCTGACGATGCCTTTCTTCGGCCCCTCGTAGGTGTAGAGCATGCCGTCGGCATACTCGACCACGCCCTGCGAGACCTCCTTGCTCGTCCAGTTCACCTTGCCGGTGGCCCAGTCGAGGCACACCATCTGCCCGCCGCCGCGGTGGTGCGTGGTGCCGTAGAGGCATCCGTCCACCAGCACCACGCCGTGGTGCTGGCAGTCCAACTGCGTGTCGAGCCATTTGACCGTGTACGACGACGCATCCTTGGACAGTTCCAGCAGCCCGCCGCCCGACTTGTATCCGGCCACGTAATACAGGAGACCGTCCTTGTATATGGGTGTCACCGCGTGGATGTCCCACTCGGTGAGATGCTCGTGTTTCCACAGCAGTTCGCCCGTGTTCGCATCCACGCAGATGAGATACTTCGAGGTCTCGGTGAAAATGATGCGCCGTCCGTTGTGGTTGACCAGCAGCGGCGGCACGTAGGAGGTCATGTCGGTCAGGCCCTTCGTGACCCAGACCGTGTCGCCCGTCTTCTTGTCGAGTGCCGCCATGGCCGCGTCGGGCCCGCCGGGCGTGCAGATGACGTGGTCGCCGTCCATCAGCAGCGCCTCGGCCAGATGCCATTCGTTTTGGGGGCCCTTGAAGCGTTCCAGGATGTTTACCTGCCACACGATGGCCTTGGTCTTGAGGTCAATGCACAGCAGCGGCCCCAGCCCGTTCAGCAGGTACATCCGGTCGCCTTCTATAGTCGGCGTGCAGCGCGCGCCCGGGGCCGACTCCGCCGTGGTCTCCTTGCCGTAGGGGATCTTTTCGATGATCTTGCCGTCCAGGTCCAGCACGAAAATGAAACTCTCCTGCTCCGCCAGCGTGCCGGTCACATAGATGCGGTCTTTCACCACATCGGCGGACGAGTAGCCCACGCCGAACCCGGCGGCCTTCCACAGCAGCGGCGGACCGTCTTCCGGCCAGGTCTTCATCAGGCCGGTCTCATCAAACATGCCGGTTCGGTGCGCGCCGCGAAACTGGGACGAATCGGCGGCCAGAGCCGCCGTGGCGGAAACGAACAGAGCTAAGACCAAAGACAAACTGCGCGTCGTCATTTGTGCAGACCTCTCATGGTTTCGTTGGAGCGACCTTTCTGAATAGAACACACGGGCTCACCGTCATGCCCGCGAAGGCGTGCAACCAGGCTTGCCGAAAAGGCCTGCCAATCAGGAGATTGGCGTGCCCGGGAAAGGCCGCATATTACCGCCTCTCTTCCCCCTCAAACCAGCACCACCCGCTCCGCATCCGCATCCCACGCCGCGGCTTTGCCGCTTTCCATGGACATAACCGCCATGTGCGCGCAGGCCGCGCCCATCAGGCCCGCATCCACCGGCGCGATGGTGGCCTTGCGGGAACGCATGGCGTCAAAGAAGTCTTGCAGGTGCGGCTCGTTCAGGATGCCCGCTGAAGGCACCTTCTCCTCCTGGTCGCCGCGGAAGATGGACATTTCGCCCATCCCGCGCACTTCGACGGTGCCCTTCGTGCAGAGATAGCGCTCGACGAGGCCGTAGTGCCCGTTGCCCATCGTCGTGCTGTAATTGAACAGGAACTCCTCTTTGGGATACTCGATGACGGCGCTCACCGTGTCCGCGGTGGTGCGCCCGTCCTTCATGCAGTAAATGCCGCCCACGGCCTTCACGCGCGACGGCATGCCGCAGCCGGTCACGAAATGGCACATGTCCAGGTGGTGCAGCATGAGGTCGCCGAAATAGCCGTTCGAGTATTCCTTGAACTGCCGCCAGCGGAAATAGCGCAGTGCGTCGAAATCGTAGTGTTTTGTGTCGCGCAGGAACAGCGGCCAGTGCGTGGCCGCTTCGGTGCCGTCCTTGGGCATGAGCGACCGGTCCAGCGGCTCGGCGTCCGCATCGCGGTTGACCCAGACGCGGAGCGGTTTGCCCAGTTCGCCCGACTGCAATACCTCGCGCAGCCGCTGGTACATGGTCATACTGCGCAGTTGCGTGCCCACCTGCACCACCGCGCACGCCGCCCGCGCGCGGTCGCGCACCTGCCTGGCCGTTTCCCAGGTGAGCGTCATCGGTTTCTCGGTGTACACGTCCAGCCCCGCGTCCAACGCGGCCAGGATGACCGGCGCATGCACGTGGTCCGGCGTGCCGGTGACGATGCAGTCGAGTTTGGCCTTTTCCAGCATTTCCTCGAATCGGACAAACTCCGTTGCGTCCGCGTATTTCGTCTTGCACGCGGCAAGGGCCTTTGCCCGGTTGGTGTCGTAGGTGTCCGCCACGGCCACCACATCCACATCCTCAAAGGGCAGCGTGCTTTGCAGGATGGACCCGGCGCGGCTGCCGATGCCGATGAACCCGCAGCGGATGCGGTCGTTCGCGCCGGCCGCGCGGCGGTGCAGCGCGGCGGTCTTGCCGGCTGCGGCGCGGTCTTTGGCGCAGCCTGCCGCGGCCAAGGTAGTGCCCGCGACCGCACTTGTCAGAAAGTCCCTGCGCGATATGGCCATGATGAACGCTCCTCTGGTTGCCGGACCGCCGGTATGGTGGTTTCCGAAGCATGATCCAGCAATGGGCGCGGGAAATCAAACCGGGGGGAACCAATGGACAACTGACAATTGACAATGGACAATGTCGAAAAACAAACGAATGGGAAACCAGTGGGCGGTGTTCTGGAGCGGTGCTTCCCCGTATAATCCTGCGAGAGGAACAGATCATGACTGAAGAGAATCGTTCGGAAAGCGCCATTGAACGCAGGGCGTTCCTGTCTCGTGTGGGGGTGAGCGCGCTGGCGGGGGCGGCCTGGGCCGGGGCGGGAAGCGGACACGCACAGGCTGCGGGGCGGCGGCCCAACTTCCTGGTCATCGTGTCCGATGACCATCGGTGGGACATGCTCGGCTGCGCGGGGCATCCCGCGCTGAAGACGCCCCATCTGGACCGGCTCGCCGCCGAGGGCGCGCGTTTCACCAATGCCTTTGTCACGACGCCCATCTGCTGCACGAGCCGCGCCAGCATCCTGACGGGACTGCACGCGCGCACCCATGGCATCCACGACTTTTCGACGGACCTTTCGCCCGAATGTCTCGCGCTCTCCTATCCCGCCCGGCTCAAGGCCGCGGGCTGGCGCATGGGCTTCTTCGGCAAACACGGCGTGGGCACCCATCCGCCGCGCGGGGTGTTGGGCCTCGTGGACCTGCCCCCGGGCAGGGAGGCGTTCTTTCGCGAGGTGAACGGCGAACGGCGGCATGTGACCCGGATTATCAGCGACCAGGCTGTTGACTTTCTTCGCGCCTGTCCCAGGGACGAGCCCTTCTGCGCCTCGGTGAGTTTCACCGTGCCGCACGCCGATGACTATGCGCGCCGGCCCTATCCGCCCGAGCCCGAATACGAGACAATGTACGCCGATGCGCGGATACCCGTGCCGAAACAGGCGGAGCACCAATACTACGAGGCCCTGCCGGAATTCCTCAAGGACAGCGAGGGTCGCCGCCGCTGGGGCTCGCGGTTCTGCACGCCCCGGTTCTACCAGGAATCCATGCGCGACGTGTGCCGCATGATCACCGGCATGGACGCCGCCATCGGACGGCTGCGCGCCGCGCTGGAGGAAACCGGCGCTGCGGACAACACTGTTATCCTGTTTATGGGCGACAACGGCGCGTTCTACGGCGAGCGCGGCCTGTCGGACAAGTGGTACGCCTACGAGGAAAGCATCCGCGTGCCGCTCATCGTTTACGACCCCGGTGTGCCCGCCGCCCATCGCGGCGCGGTCATTGACGCCATGGCGCTGAACATAGACCTGGCGCCGACGATGTTTGACCGGGCGGGCATCGGCGTTCCGTCCGAAACGCAGGGGAAGAGCCTGCTGCCGTGGCTGCGCGGCGAGACGCCTGCATGGCGGACCGACTGGTACTTTGAGCACCTCTTCAAGCATCCGCTTATTCCGCGGAGCGAGGGCATCCGCGACGAGCATTGGACCTACATCCGCTGGATTGACCAGCAACCGCTGGTCGAGGAACTTTATGATTTGCGCAACGACCCGCACGAGGAGAACAATCTCGCGGGTGACCCGGCGCACGCGGACCCGCTTGAACGGTTGCGTGCGCGGTGGAAGGCGTGGCGGGACAAACTGCCGGAGGCGCCCGTTCGATGAAGCGTATGCTTCTCCTGGCCATGGCGGTAGTATCGGTCACCGTTGCCGTGCCCGTTGGCTGCGGCAAGCCCCATGCCCAAACACCGCCCGCGGAACAGGCGGCTTCGGCGTCCACCCGCAGCGAGACCCGCGGGGATCGCACCGCCTATCCCTTCACCAACCCCGACGACGGGAAACGTTATGAACTGGTGATGACGCCGCTGTACTTTCAGGGGCAGCCGCTGCGCTACATAGAGCATGTCTTTGATTTCGAAAACAACCGGCAAACCCGGCAGGTGCTCGCGGGGCTGCGCCAATACCGAAACGTCGTGCTCGTTTCCGACGACCTTGGGGACTCCTGGGCGCAAACGCAACAATTCAATTTCCATGTGGGCCAGGCGTTTTCCACAGCGGAGGGTTCGCGGTTGCTCTGGGACGAAGGCGGCAACAGGCTGAGGCGCTTCAACGGCCAGTGGGAAGAGCAGCCCGCGAATTGCCCCGCCCGGTTCCCCTGGCACGGTGCCCAGGGCATCGGCCAGCACAAGAACACTCTCATGTTCGCGGAATACTGGACTGATGACAGCGTGTCGGAAGGGCATGTGCTGCGTTCGACCGATGACGGCGAAACGTGGAAGGTTGCCTTTATCGTCCCATCCCACGGATCAACGGAGCCCAAGGCGGGGCAGGTGAGGCATTTTCACACGCTGCAGCCGGACCCCTTCTTTCCCGGGCATTGGTACCTGTCGTCGGGCGACGCCTCCGCCGAATGCCGGTTGTGGCTCACCAAGGATGACGGGGAAACCTGGTCGGAGGTGACCGACCCCGCGCCGGAAGGATCGGATCTGCAGAATGTCCACCGCCACACCTCCATTCAGTTTTTCCCCGACAGACTTTTGTGGGCGACAGACGGCGCCTATCGGCAGAAGACCGGGGACGCATCTTTTGTCGAGGCAAAACGGGGCGAACCGCTTGACGTGAAGGCGCTTTCGGTTCCGATAGCCAATGCCGTCCGCAGCCTCGTCGCGACGGACATTGGCGTGGTCGCGTCTACCGAGAACCGGTACGGCCGCAAGGTGGCCGAATACGGCAGCGCCGGTGCAGAAATGGTGCTGCTGACCAATGCGGGCACGCAGACCTATGCAGGCATGGATTCCGACGGGGCCGGCGGGTTTACCTATTCACTTGCCAGCAGACAGGCCGTGGAGGGTGTCTTTCTCTCGTTTGTTCATCATGAGAAGAGCCTGTCGAACCTGGCCCGGTGGACCTTGCGCCAACTGAAATAGACCATGCGTGAAGGGAGAGAGCACATGTGCAGGATCGTCGCCCAAAGGAGTGTGTGGACGCGGGGCTTTCTCTGCCTGGCAGTGGCCGCATTGGCCGGTTGCACCCAGAAGATCACCGCGCCGGTTCCGCCGGCGCAAACGCAAACATTCCAAGAGAACACGGACCGGATCGAGCGTGCTTTCAAAGCGTTTGACGGGGACGCCGGTCCCGACGTGGTGCGGCACTTCACCGCACTGTCGCCCAATGAGAACGCGAAGACTCTGGATGAGGCGCTGGCGCGCATCTTTCCCAAGGGGCCGTCAGGCAGTCCGGGCGAGGCCCAGGTGCTGGCGGTGCTTTCCTATCTGGCGCAAACGCTGAAACTCAAGGCCAGCGCGCGGCATCTGGGTTCCGAGGTGCTTGTGGACGGACAGGCGTACTGCTACGGCTTCGCCCGCGCGTTCGAGGCGCTGTGCCGCCGCATGGGACTGCCCGCGCGCGAAAACGCGGTGCACAATTTCGAATACATGCAGGCGCACAACATGGCTGAGGTGTTCTACGGCGGACGGTGGCACCTCTTTGACCCAACGTACGGCACCTTCTTCTATGACCGCAAAACGTATGACGGGACGGGAAACATACCCTCGGCGCGTGAACTGTTGTCGGTCAGCGTGGCGGGGAGCAACGTGTTCATGGCCTGCGATGCGCTTTGGACGGGGACCTACAAGCCCGACTGCGTCGTGCATCCCCTTGCGGACGATTTCCGCTATCGCGGCATGTTCACGCAACGGCAACTGTACGACCGCGTCCTGGCCACGGCGTTTCCGTTTGTTCAATCCGACCTTGCCGTGTCCTCCTTTCCCATCACCATGGACATGGGCCAGAACAGCCAGATCTCCATCGGCCAGGTGGACGGCAAGACGGAGGATGTGGAGGGCCGCCGGGACGACGCCTCCTATCCGCGCTATCACGGGACGGCGTTTCTGGGGGAGGGCGTCATGGGTTCGGCGTTTCACACCGTCACCTTCAAGGCGGCCGCTCCAGGACGCTTCAAGATGACCTATCATTTTCTGCCGCAGAGCCGCTTCGATTCCATGGGCACGCTCGAACTGCGCGACGTGATTGTGGAGCGGCATGAAACGGCGGGCAATGCGTGGTCGGTGTGGTTCCGTCTGCAAAGCACGGAAGGGCTGTTTCTGGTGATGGACCGCCGCGGGGCGGCCTTTCTCGACGCCATCACCGTGGAGGGCGTCGAGTGATGGGCATGGATGGGTGGCGCGAAAACAACATTGCGTGCCGCCCGGTGTTGGACGGCACGCAACGTTCGCGTCAGGGGTAATGGTTATTCGAGCGCCAGAACCTTGTTCATCTGCCCGGCGAGCTGCACCATGCGGGCCTTGTCGCCGCCACCCACTTCGGCCGTGGCCCAGCCCTGGTAACCGATCTCCAGGAGCGCTTTGCGCACGGCCGCCCAGTCGTTGCTGCCCTCGCCGATCTCGCAGTCAAATCCCTTCCACAGCCCCTCGCTCTCCAGTTTCTTGCGGCTGTAGTCCTTCAGGTGGATCTTCTTGACACGCTTGCCGAGGATGCGGATCCACTGGTCCGACCAGCCGTAGCGGAGCATGTTGCCGATGTCAAAGTACGCCTGGAACCAGGGGCTGTTCATCTCGTCAATGTAGCGCGCCATTTCCATGGGGCTGAGCAGGAAGTTGTTCCATACGGTCTCCAGCAGCAGGGAGACCTGCTGCTTTTCGGCATAGGGAATGACCTCGCGATAGGCGGCCTGCGACTTGGTGTAGGCCTCGTCATAGGCGAAGTCCTCCTTCACCTGGGGCACAGCGACGAGCACACTGTCGGCGCCGAGCTTCTTGGCAAGGTCTATGCTCTCGGGGATCTTGTCGAGCGACCAGCCGTGTACGATGCCGTGTACGGTGACGCCGGTGGCGTCCGCGGCCTTGCGCAGTTCGTCGTGGTCCACTTTGGACCCCACGCTCAGTTCCACGCCCGCGATGCCCAGTGCTTTGATGAGGTTTAGCTTCTCCAGCGGCGAGCCGCCCTCCTTGATCATGTCGTAGCCGACGGCGGTTTTGATCTTGCCCTTGAGCGTCTCTTGGGCGGCCGCGCTTACCATCGGCGCCACGGCGGCGAGGCCCGCAGCCGCACCCGCAACCTTCATGAACTCCCTGCGGTTGATGTCTGCCTGCTTCATGCTGAAATCTCCTTCGTGTGGAGTTGCGATCAGAAGTACTTGGCCGCGCCGGGCACCGGCACCGGCCGCACGGGCACGTCACCCAGTTCGAGCTTCTCGGGGAAGTAGGTGAGCTCGGAATTGAGCGCCTGATCCCAGGTGACCGTCTGGCCGCTGTAGGCCGACATGCGCGCCATGATCGCCGCCAGGTTGCTCTTCACCATGTAGTCGCCGTTGTTGATCACCTCACCCTTGCGCACCGCGGCGAACAGCGCGTCCAGCTCGTTCTGGTACATGTCGTCCTTTTCCTCGGACTGCCACTGCCAGGCGGCGCTGCCGCGCGGGAAGATCGAGTGCTCCTGCACCTTTGCCATGCCCGTCGTGCCGTACACGTTGTCATACACCGCCGTGACCGCGTTTTCCCACTGGCGGCAGGAACTGAACGCGCGCACCCCGTTTTCCCACTCGAACACGGTGTTGAAGTGGTCGTAGATGTTGCCGTACTTGGGGTCGGTGCGCACGGTGCGGCCGCCGCTGGCGGTGCATTTGAGCGGCGGCGTGTCCTTCATCACCCACATCATCTTGTCCAGGCTGTGGATGTGCTGCTCGACGATGTGGTCGCCCGAGAGCCAGTCGAAGTACAGCCAGTTGCGAAGCTGGTACTCCATCTCCGACCAGTTGTCCTTGCGGCCCTTGTGCCACAGGCCGCTGGTGTTGTACACGGTCTCGATGGCGATGATGTCGCCCACCGCGCCCTCGTGGATGCGCTTGATCGTCTCGCGCTTCTTGTTTTCGTAGCGGTAGAACAGGCCCGAAACGAGCACCAGCTCCTTCTTCGCGGCCATGTCGCACGACTCGATGATGTGGCGGATGCCGGGGCCGTCCACGGCGACCGGCTTCTCGCAGAAGATGTGCTTTCCGGCCTCGACGGCCGCACGAAGGTGGGACGGGCGGAATGCCGGGGTGGAGGCCAGCACAACCACGTCGCAGCACTCGATGACCTGCTGGTACGCGTCCAGACCGGTGAACGTGCGCTTGTCATCCACGGCCACGCCGCCCGCCGCCTCCCACTTCTTCAGCTTCTCCAGGCTGTCGTTGACCATGTCTTCAAACACGTCGCCCATGGCATAAAGCGTCGTGTTGGTGTCGGCCAGCAGCGCGTTGCGCATGGCGCCCGTGCCGCGCCCGCCGCAGCCGATCAGGCCAAGGCGCAGTTTGCCGTCGTTCGGCGCCGCCGCCCGCGCGGTTTTGGCCGCCGTCGTGCCAAACAATGCCGCCGCCCCCAGCGCCGCGCTGCTGTAGCGCATGAAATCACGCCGGGTCGCTGTCTCTGGTGCTTTTCCAAATTCGGTGGACATGAAAGGAGATCTCCCTGGCCCGGTGCGTTCCTGCCCGGCCCTGCTTATTTTGGCGCACCCCGCGGGAACAGCCCGTCCGCCGCCGCACACGCCGACAAGGAACTATAAAAGCACGATTCGGAAAGTGTTTGCAATATCCCGACGCCGGCTGGGCGCGCAAGGCGCCATACCCTTTGCCGGTTCAGTCGCGTTTCAGCGCCAAGACCCGGTACTCTCCCAAACCCATCCATGAGGTGAACGGGAAAGCCTTCAGCGCCTTGTAGCCCTTTCGCGGGGAGAACGCAACGGCATACGTGTCATCAAACACCCACCACTGAAACCCGCGGCTGCATTTCCAGAAGTCGGTGATGCGCTTTTCCTTCATGTACTCTTGGCTGGTGTAAATGCCGTTGAATTCAAATCCGCCGTCAATACGTTTTACGTCCGCCCCCACTTCGTTCCTGAGATAATCGGCCGCCTTCCAGCGCGCCCCGTTCCACGCCAGATAGTCATGCACCCCCGCCAGTGAGAACAGGTACAGCAGGACGCCGGCGGCCATGGCGGCCGGGTGAATGCGTTTCTCCCGTCCCTCTGGAAAAGCCCCGGCTCCCATCAGGATAACGGCCAGCAGCAGCGCCAGCGCATACCGGTCGAACACAATGGGTATGAGCGGCGAAAGGGATGCGCCCAAAGTCAGCACAAAGAGCGACTGGAGAAACAAACGCTGGGCGGGCAGGGGCAGGACCGGTTCGGAACTGGCCGTCACGGTGTTCTTCGGCTGGCTGACCGCCGGGTTCTTGGCCCGGTGTCCGCGCGATACGGCCTGCTTGGAGGCCTTGGAGCCTTTTGCCCGGCCGGCCAGTTGCAGGCCGGTCATGTCCGCCAGAAAGGCACCTGCGGACACAAGGGCGACGCACGTTGCGGCAAACCAGGCCGCCGTAACCCAGGAATTTCGGTAGAGTCCATCCAGGTAGGCGCCCGTGATGCTGAATCCGCCCGACCCCAGCCGGTGGAATATGTTTCCCGGCACGGGCAGGGTCTGCTGTATGAGCAGCATGAAGGTGAGCGCCAGTATGGCCGAGATGAGCCCCGCCATCAGGTTTCGCGGCTTTCCCGCCGCGGTGAGCATGTCCCGCAATGCCGGGATGCGCGCCGCGGTCCAGGGGAGCACCCAGAGCCCAACCATGGTGAGGATCATGACGGCGTAGAGACAGACGGTCTTGGCGCGCTCCACGAGCGGGCCCGGGGCGAACCGCAGCTGTGCCGCATGCACCTCGCCTGCCCCGAACTTCCACAGCAGCAGCGCGACCGCGCCCACGCACCAGGGGATGAAGAAGGCGGCGACCATTCGCGGCGTGATTTCTGTCCTGCGGCGCAGGCGCATGTAGACCACCGCGCAAAAATAGGCCACGCCCGCGCTCAGGGCAAGCTGCCGCACCAGCACGGCCATGACACCGAACACGCCCCCCAGCGCGATGTCGGTCGGGCGGCTGGTCCGTAACGCCCGCAGATAGAAGAGGGCCGACAGTGCCATCGTCGTGTAATACGGAATGTCTGTCATGAAGGTGTACGAGAGGTTCATGTAGATTGGGTTGGCCGACACGGTGAACGCGGCGAGCAGCGCAGCCTTCCGCGAGGCGCCGCACTCGGTGACGCACTTGGCAGTGGCCCATGCCCCGAGGATGCCGAGCACCAGCGTGGAGCAGCGAAGCGTCACATAATTGAACCCGAAGACGGCGCAGAACAGCGCGCCCCAGAGTATTTGTCCCACGGCCACCGGTTGGCTGAAGGGGTGCTGCACGTAATGATGCTCGGTCAGCACCGTCTGCACCATTTTCGCGTAGATCCAGTCGTCATTGAGCGGAAAATTGCCGCGCGGAAGCACCAGCAGCAGGGTCAGCGCATGCAGTGCCAGCACCGGAATCAGCAGGCTTCGTTCCGTGGTGTGCCGCCAGGCACAAAGAATCCAGTCTTTCATGCGCTACCCCTGTTCCTTGTTTGTGCCCATGGCATGTTCCAGCGCTGCCGCTGTTGATGTCTGGTGATTGGCCAGGAACCATTATCCGGCGTTTCCGTCGGGACTATTTCTTTTTGTTACGTTTCTTGGGGATGGCAGGCTGCTGTCGGCATGCCGCAGCCTCCCCAATCTTCCCGAGTTCCGGCTGCGCCGCAGCGTCTTCCTTCAGGTCGGACGACAATTCCCCGGATGGCCCGGGGACAGGCACCTTTCTCCCAACCGGCCACACACTTGCCAGCCGCGTTTTCCAAGGTGCCTCCGCGGGCAAGGCTTGCGGCGGGAATCTTCGGTCAAACCAGGCGAAAGCCGCCGAAAGACACAGCGCAACGGCGGCAAGCAATATGCCGCCGACAGTGCCCTTTCTCCAGGCGGGCTCATAGAGAACCTCCAGTTTCTGCGTGTTGGCTGGCACTGAAACCAGCACGCGTCCCCAGTCGTCGGGCGTCCACGGCACGGGTTTTCCGTCGGCGTAGGCCCGAAACCGCGGCCATCCCAGCACATTCACGACAACCTGCTCATCGGCCGTCGTGGCGGACGGAAACTGAACTTTCGCCCCTTTGGCGCTGAGCGAAATGGGGAGCGGTTCCTTTTCCCGCTCTTTTACGAACGCCAGTGGCGCCGGGCTGGGCCGCTCCAGCAGTGAAACGTTGCCAACTTTGACCGGGGGGCTGGTCCAAGTCTTGAACAAATTGGGATTCACGGGCCGCACCTTGGGGTGGCAGATGATCCACCGGACACCGTAGGCGCGCCAGGCGTTGATAGGGTCGTTGTTGAATCGCTCATAGACGGGCCGCGAGATTCTGTTGGCCCACGTGAGCGTGTTGTACCGGTTTAGCGAGAGAACCCCGTAGAGGGACGGCATGCTTGCAATGAGCGCGTCAGGGTAGTCCTTGGATTGGAACCAGGGGGTAAATTCCGACTGTCTGGCCCATGAGACGGCGCGCTGCGGGAATCTGGCATCATGACCCTTGACCGCCTCCTGTATGCCGGGTGACAGCGGGGGGTACACCGAACTGGGCCGCAGCATCCAGGTCGGAATGGGAAACGGCAACATGGCCGCCAGGAGCACGATCACCGCGGCCGCCACGCCCCACTGGACCAGTCGGGCATGGCGAAGGCACCTGGAAAGCCGCTCAAAGAACAGGGCACCCGCGAGGGAGGAGAAGAACACAAAGAAGATGTAGTAACGCCAGGGCTGCCTGAACTTCTCAAACCAGGGCAGGGAGGACATCCACTTGTTGAACGGCACCGGACTGTTGGACCCAAGGCAGAGAAGAAGCGCAAGGACGGCGAGCAGGAGCGGAATGTTGCGGGCAACCACATGCCGGCGCCAGCGGACGAGTACAAGGCTTGCCAGCAGCAGGACACAGGCCCACGAAAAGACCGCCCCCGAATAGTAGTACACGCCAAAGGCATGCGAGTCCTTGTACCCCTCAGGAAGCGAGTCATAGGGGCAGAAAGTGGGATGCGTCATGGAAATGCCCGGCGGCGGGAGCAGGGCGGCCAGCAGCGCTTTCCACGAAACACCGCGCATGTCATACTCGTTGGCGGTGAAGTTTCTCACCACGTCCTTGCCGAAATCCATTTGAATCCCGATGATCGGCAGCGCAATGGCGACTGCGACAAACACGGCGGGGATGTTCCACGACATGTTTCGGAAGGATATGGCGCCCGAGAGAAAGAGCGCCGCGATGAGCATGCTCTCAAACAGGATTGCGTAGACCCACAATTGGGTGAAGCCTGAATAGAAGGCAAACCCCATCACGGCTCCGGCACCCAGCGCCCATTGCCAGGATGCCCTGCGCAGCATTGAGGGCGCGCAGCACCCGAATATCAGGGGGAGCCACGGGGCGGTGGAGGAGAGATTCAACCATGCCCGGCTGGTTATCAGCAGGAATCCGGAAAAAGAATAGGAGAGCCCGAGGGCGCAGGCCAACGCCGGTGAAAGCCCCCACTTCCGGCCCGCCCAGAAACCGGCGGCGGCCGCAAACAGGAGATTGAAGCAGATGGTGACCTCAACGAAGTAGAACTCATTCCCAAGCAGGAAACGGCTTATGCCGTAATTCACATAACTTGGAAGGTAGAACACGGTTGCCCCGGCGCCTATGGTTGGGCGCCCAGCGCCCTGGAACTGGTTCCAGACAGGCAGCACGCCGGAAAACACATTGCGGCACCTGCAAATGCCGCCGGGGCCCAAAGAGTTGTAGTTGTCGTCATGGGTGAAGAACCAGGGATCTTTGATTTCCAGGCAGGTGAAGCCAATCACGACCAGAGCCAGGGCGGCCGCCGCCCATGCCCAGACCTCCGTGCGGGAAGCCGCGGATGCATCGCCGCATTGCACGCCGCCCTCGGGAGCGCATCCGACGGCCTGTCTGTAACAGTCCCAGAGTGCGGGAAAACCTCTTTTCTTTCGCGGTGCTGGCGGGCTCTGTCTGCTGTCGCTGCGTTTCTTCATCAAGGATTTCAAGCCCTTCTCTGCGAGCCAAGACTCAGTTCTTTCGTCGCCTCAATCACGAGCGCCTGTTCTTCCTCGGTTAACTCATTGAAGAACGGAAGGCGAACCAACCGGTCGCTGATGTCCTCCGTGACCGGGCAGTCCCCCGGTTTCCCCCCGAAACGCATTCCCATGTCGGAGAGATGCAGCGGAAGATAGTGGAAGACCGCCCCGATCCCCCGCGCCCTGAGATGTCCTATGAGTGCCTGTCGGCTGGTAGGATCGGGCATCAGCAAATAGAACATATGGTAGGCCTGGCTGCATTCGGGGGGCACGACGGGCAGGCGCACGCCCGAGTCCGCAGCCCAGCCCCGGAGTCCCTCAAAATACCGATCCCAGATCTGTTTCCTCGCGCGCTGAATGCGTCCGGAGTGCTCCAACTGGGCGTACAGAAACGCCGCAATCATGTCGGAGGGCAGGAAGCTCGACCCGATGTCCACCCATGTGTATTTGTCAATCTCGCCGCGGAAGAAGCGGCTGCGGTTGGTGCCCTTCTCGCGGATGATCTCGGCCCGCTCAACGTGGCGTTTATCGTTGATGAGCAGCGCCCCCCCCTCGCCGCAGGTGATGTTCTTTGTCTCGTGAAAACTCTGGGTGGCCAGCGCGCCCAAAGACCCCAGGCACCTCCCTTTGTATTTTCCAAACAGTCCGTGGGCGTTGTCTTCCACCACGGGGATTCCGTGTTTCTCCGCGATCCGCATAATCGTGTCCATCTCGCAGGCCACACCCGCGTAGTGAACGACGACGATCGCCCTCGTCCGGGGGCCAATCAGGGATTCCAGGCGGCTTTCATCCAAGTTTAGCGTGTCTTCCCGGATGTCGGCAAAGACGGGCTCTGCGCCGCGCAGCACGAAGGCATTCGCACCCGAGACAAAATTGAAGGAGGGGAGGATCACCTCGTCCCCCGGCCCGGCGCCGAGAAGAATGGCGGCCATTTCAAGCGCGTCCGTGCAGGACGTGGTCAGCAGCGCCTTCCTGACACCGACCGCCTCCTCCAGGAAAGCCTCGCACTGTTTGCTGAACGGTCCGTCCCCCCTGATATGAATGTTGTCAATCGCGCGCGCGATGTACACCAGTTCCTTGCCCTGGAAACAGGCGCGGTTGAAAGGGATCTTGACCGGCCCCGGCACCGGTTTGATGTTGGACCTTTCAGGCATGCTGCACGCTCCTTTACAACTCGGCGGCCCTGGAAAGGGCGGTCTTCGCGGGCCGAAACTCCGCAGCCGCCGGACCGCCCGCCCGTGCACGGTGACCGGGCGGGGCCGGACGCGGCTCGACCGAGTCCGGAATGCCGTTCATGCGCGAACCGGCTTCCGGACGACGACCAGGTGGTTGTTGGCCTCCTCCGCCAGATCGCCCAGACTCAGGAAGAGGCAAACAGGGATGTTGAGCAGCGCATAGAATACCATCAACGGATACAGAACGTAAAAGACCCAGTTGCGGCGGGCTCCCGTCGGTGATTTCAGCCGGCGCCGGTATGAGTAGAGAACGAAAAAGAGGAGGTGGGACGCAGCCGTGTTCCATACCCCGCCCATGGGCGTTATCTCAACAATGTCCAGACCCGCCCGCGCCATGGCCTCCCGAATCCAGAAGATGGTGAAGTTGTAATAGTGGTGCGGCGCGCCGTGAACCACCCCCGTCTGGGGCACGACAAAGATGCCGGTCCCGCCCTGCTTGAGCACCCGCGCGCACTCTTCGACCATGCGGATGGGCTCAAAGACATGCTCCAGCACCTGAATGTTCAGCACAGTGTCAAAGGATTCATCCTCAAAGGTCATGCTGCAGCCGTCCCCATGGACGAGGGCATACCGTTCATCTCCCGGATCCAGGACATGATCCGCGTCGTATTCCAGTGTCGTCCAGTGGGAAAAGGGAACCTTCTTTCGCCGGGCCGTCAGAAAGAAATCCCACCCGCCCACATCAAGGACGCGCCCCCGGCAATGCTGACGCAGCGCCCGGAATATCACCGCATAGCGCACATCGCGCAGGAAGTAGACGGTGCGGTTTCTCAGATCTTTTCTCATGCCGGGTGTTCCCTTTTCACATGTCTCTCGCTGAACTCGTGCCGCGCGGCGCACGCCTCGTGCAGTCTTTGCCGCGCATTCTCTTCACCGCCGGGAGCCTGTCAGGGGACACCGGGGCGGACCTCGGGCACCTTTCCACGCAGACTGTCCCACAGACACAGCAGACCGCCCAGCGCTGCCGGACTGAGGTTCAAAATGACATAATTCAGGATGGACGCACAAACAGCCGCCTCGGCTGGAACGCCTATGAACGAATAGAAATACACAAACACCCCCTCGCGCAATCCAAAGCCACCGATGGTGATCGGAACCATGGAAATCACGCATATGATGGGATAGAGCGCCAGATGCTGAACGAAGGGAATGTTGTGGCCGTAGGCGCGGAAGACAAGATACAGGTTGGCGATGAGCGCCAATTGAAACCCCGAAATAAGGCACACGGAGGAAAGCAGAATCTTCCGGTAAGGGAATGTCACAACCGCCCCGTGGAACGTGTCAACATAGGCAAGAACCCGGTTCAATGCCACATGGGGGCTGCGCCGCCCCGCATAGAGGGAGTGGAGCCCGGGGTGCAGGACAACCACTATGGCTGCAAGACATGCGGCGCTCACGCCCCCAACCACCATGATTATCGGAATGAAGTCCGCTGAAGTCGCCACAAAGGGCAATGCCGCCAGGCTGAAGAGACAAAGCACCACCAAGCCTATCATGCGCTCAATAAAGACGGTGCTTCCCGCGCGCCCGCGCACCTCCGGATGCCTCCGTTCAATATAGTAGACCCTCAGCAGGTCTGAACCGTTTGCCGAGGGAAGGACAAGCCCCTGAAAGATGGAGATGCAGTTGATTCGCCAGAGTGACAGAAAACGCTCATGGATGTTCAACTGGCCCAGGAACAGCTTCCACCGGTTCACGGATATCAGGGGCACTATCGTGAACGGAAGCAGCACGGCCACGCCCAGGTATCTCCAGTCTGAGACGCCGAGAACCAGGGCGGAGGCCTTGATGCTGAACTGGCGGCTTAGAAAGGCAAGCAGCGCGATGGTCAGCGCAAGTTTAAGAGTCTTCTTGAGAGCCTTCATTTGAACAGCCATTGGGCGCGGCAGGCCAGGCGGTTCCTCAGGTCCTGCGAATTGAACGCAAGGAGAATCCTGCACCTGTCTGCCAGTTTTCGGGATGAAATACGCTGGTAAGTATGCCGCACTTTGCGGTTCTGCATGCAAATGGCGGCGGCCTGTCGGTAGTAGGCCTTCCAGTACGCGGGGTATCCCGCTTTAAAAACGGAGGAAATGGAGTCAACATCCCCGAGCAGCGCCTGATTCTCTGCGGGGCCAAAGGACCTCACCCCGGTGTTGCCCGTTTGATAGCCGTGCAATTGGACGGAGGCCACGCGGCCACGCTCGATTGACGCGGTCAGAAAGAAGGACACCGTCAGGCGCGGGTCGTCCGCCTGCGGAGCCAAGTCGTAAAGCCCGGAATTGAAGATAAAGTTTCCAAGACTGTAGAAGATCTTCCGTCCCCTGTACTCCTCCACCGCCTGGTAGACGTGGGGATGGGCGCCTATGACCAGATCGGCGCCCGCATCAATGCAGGCGTGCGCAATGCGGCGCTCGCGGGGTGCCGGCAGGCGGACGTACTCATAGCCCCAGTGAAAATAGGGTATGACCAGGCAGCCTTCCCGCTTCAGCGTCCGGATGACCTTCCGAAGTCTGGAAAGGATCTCCGGGGATGTGCCGTAACTGCCGCGCGCGTTGGCGTACCGCGTCGCGCCCAGCAGGGCCATGCGGCAGCCGTCCCTCTCGATGATAAGCGGCGCCATGGCTTCTTCCCGGTTTCTTCCAAGGCCGAAATGGGCTATCTTCATGGAATCCAGCGCGCTTATGGTGTCGCGGCACCCTGTGTCGCCGTAGTCTTGAA
>CALDSM010000031.1 GCA_937923585.1 uncultured bacterium | reverse complement strand
TTGAGCGCCTCGACCAGACACAGACGCCCAAGTACACTGCGCTTCAGCAGTTTATCGCGAACAACCGTTAGGCTCTGTTCTTGACAGATAGGGAAACCCCGTCCTTCCCGTGTGGAAGGGCGGGGTTTTCGCTCTTCAGGGCCATGCGCCGGCGTGGTGACGCGTCCCGGAATGATTCTGTTGTCTGTCCGGGGGGGTGACGGTGTACTTCCTGCGAGCCCTGGCAGGCCGGTATGTGGCACAACCACGTTTGGGCGGCAGGGACAGATCTGCTAGACTGAGACCCAAGGCTGAACTCAAGGTTGTCAGGAACAGGGGAGACGCCGCGGTGAACAGGACCCTTTTCAAAAGCAGTCCGATGGCCGGTGAGGAATGCAGTCCCGAGGTGGTCATGGCAGGCCAACTGCCTGTGGCGCGGAGGTTCCTATGAGCCAGGAACAGGCCCCAACGCGCCAGGACAAGGACTCTTTTCTGCCCGGGGACATCATCGGGGGGCAGATCGAGATTCTGCGTGAAATCGGACGCGGCGGCATGGGGGTTGTTTACGAGGCCAGGAACAGCACGACCGGGGCGCGTGTCGCGCTCAAGACAATCCTGCCGCGGCACACCCAAAACGCGCATGCCGCCGAGCGGTTCGTTCGGGAGATCGCGCTGGCGAGGAACCTGACGCACCGCAATATTGTCGCCGTCCACGATGTGGGCCGCGAACGCGGGCGGTTCTACTTCACCATGGAGTACCTGGACGGAATCACCCTGCGCGAGATGCTGCGCCGAAAGGGCAGGCTCAGCCTGCATCAGACCGCATGGATTCTGAACGGAATAGCGGACGCACTCGCCTACGCCCACGGCAAAGGCATTGTACACCGCGACCTCTCGCCTGAAAACGTCATGATACTAAGGGACAATTCGGTCCGGCTCCTTGATTTCGGGCTTGCGCGGGCCATGCATCGGCCGATTATGACGGTTCCGGGGCAGGCGATGGGAAAGGCCTTCTACATCGCGCCCGAACAGCGCCGCGACGCCTCCTCCGTGGATGCCCGCGCGGACCTCTACGCGTTGGGCGTGATGTTCTATGAGATGCTCTCCGGCCAGTTGCCCACGGGCTATCATCGTCTCGCGGACCTTCTGCCGGAACTGCCGCGTGAATGCGATACGCTTGTGGAGAGGACCGTCGCGCCGCTGGACCGGCGGATCGAGTCGGTGGCCGTCTTCCGCCAGCTTCTGGCCGCATGCGTGGAGGCACTCTCACGAAAGACAGCGGGCCTGAAAAGGCGCATTGCGCTTCCTGGTCGCTGGAAACTGATTGCCGCATGCACCGCGGGGATCCTTGTCGTGCTGGCCGTTGCGGCCGCTGTGCTGTGGACGGGACGGCAGGGAAGCCGGCATTTGCCCCGGCCATTGGCGGCGAAGCCGCCAGCGGGGCGGCAGGGGAGTCCGTTCCCGCCGCCGCCATTGCTGGCGAAGCCGCCGGTGGAACAAGGCAATCCCATAGACGCGCTCTCGTATGTCTGGGATGCGGCCCGTGAGGACAGTCCCATCACGCGCCTGCGCTTTGCGCCGAGCCCCATGATGGGCCGGCATTTTGAAATGGAGGGTTCCGGTGTCAAGGCGCACGGCTTCTACGAACTGGACGATGCAGACAACGCGGGGCAGGCGCGGATACTACATTTGAAGCTGGATTCCGTGCGGATGCTGGGCGGGGCGATGTTTGGCCTGAATGAACCGCTGCTTGTCGAGGCGCTGCTCCGAATGGAAGGCGACACGATGACGCTGGCCACAAGCCGCAAGTGGCTCCCGGCGCTGAAACCCCTCTCCAACATGCTTGCCATCATACCCAATACCGGCAGCAATCGGGACGTCATGAACCGGATGAGGGAGATTGACTCGGCGAAAGAGGCTGCAAAGAAGGCGGGTCCCTATCCGGCGCCCCGTTCGTTGCAGGAGACGGCCGATGTCATGG
>CALDSM010000030.1 GCA_937923585.1 uncultured bacterium | reverse complement strand
TCCGCGGCCCCACGTGCCGATCAAAGCGACATTCAACTTGTTGCCCGGCGCATTCTTGCCGGCGCGCGCCCCGCTGGGCAAAATAATCAACCCCGCTCCCGTAACCATCGCTGACTTCAGAAACTCGCGTCTTTTCATCTTGGCGTCTCCCCTTGCGCTGACGTTTGTTATCACAGGTGTACCGTCTCGCAGAACGAACCGGCCTCATCCGCAAAGAAGCGGCCCGAATGCGATACTTTCGCACTATAATGCGGCGGAAGGAGAATGCCGTCAATCCCGATTTTCAAGTTCCTCGCATCAGGGGCGCACGCACGATTCATTTGCCGCGATTCTCTGCGAGGCTATTTGCATGGCCGGTCCAAGAATGTGGCATGGGCGACTCGCCCATGTTCCATTTCCACGGGCAAGTTGCCCGTGCCACTCCGTCTACCCCTCAATGCGTTTCACCCCGCAAAAGACTCGGCGTGCGCCCCCGCATCAGGGCTGCTATGAACCGGAAGCCAGCGCCTAATGCGCCGTCCAGAAGCGGACGATCTCCTCTTCCTTCCAGTCGCAGAAGTAGCTGACGCCCCGCACCCGGTGCTGGAAAGACACCGACCAGTGCGTCTTGTCGCCGCCAATGATCATGACGGAGGGCTTGCCGTGTTCGGCTATAAACGCGCGGATGCTTTTGAGGCCAAGATTGCGCATCATGCGTCCGACCGACTTCTCGAGATACTGCACCATGCCCTCCGCGCGGTGCTGGGCGTGGTCGCGGTCTTGCTGAGAGAACACACCGTCCTTGCACAAAACGGTAATATTCACCTGTTCGTTGCCGAACGGGCTATCGGGCGGAAGCCCAATCCGGGCATGGCGCTCCTTGCCTTTCGCAGCAACCGTCCAAGCCGACTCGTAAGAGAGATCAATTGTTGTCATGAGTGACTTCCGTTTCCGTCTGCATGTTCTTGCCAAATATTGGATGCAATATTAACACAGACAATACCGGGACCTCAACCCCCTTCCGAACGGGCGCATGGCAGTGGTCGCATGGCAGTTCTGATGGTGCCTGATGATCGTAATCGTAATCTTCTCTTGAGTTGATGGCTTTTGCCAGAGCAGACTGCATCCATGAAAGTGCCCTTCGATCACGAGAAGCTGGACGTTTATCAGGCGGCGATTCGATTTGCGGCCTGGGCGGGAGACCTCTTGGAAACACTTCCAAAAAGTCTGGCGGCCTATGACCAGTTGGACCGGGCCTCGACATCCATTGCCTTGAACATCGCTGAGGGAAACGGCAAGTACACGGCTCCGGACCGATGCCGGTTCTTCGACATTGCCCGCGGCTCCGCATTGGAATGTGCGGCGTGCTTAGATGTGCTCGTGGCCAAGAAGAAACGGGTCTGCGCTGTGCAGGGAAAAGAGTTGTCGTTGCCTGTCGTCTCGATGCTCGTGGGCTTGATCCGCAGTACATCCTCTGATCGTGTTCATGAGGAGCCTGCCGAATATCAGGTCAAATAGCGGATTACGATTACGAGAAGGCATCACCATCAGAACTGCCATGTGCCGTTTTATGTTAGTGGAACATGATGATTGTGCCAGGAATGGTTGCCGCAACCCCGTTTCCTGCGGCGTCCAACTGAAGGTAGCAGTTGTCGCCGACGACCGCGCTCTGCCCCAGCCCCAGCGAGAGGCCGGACCTGGGCTTCCAGTGCCGCCCCCCCACCACCCGCTCCTGACCGGTCAAGTAGACGTTGAAAAGCCCCTGCATCTGCGTCTGGTCAAAGTTCAGGATGGGGTCATAGAGGGCAATCGCCATCCCGTCTGTCAGCGCATCGTACCAGAGGGCCACGTCATCCAGACAGCCAATGAAATTCCCCTGGTTGTTGAACTCAAGCGGGAGCGTGTTGCCAAATCCCGTGCCGTGATTGTAGGTCTGGTTCAGCACCAGCGCCCCGTCCACGAACTTCTTTGTGGTCCCGTTTGCGGTTGT
>CALDSM010000029.1 GCA_937923585.1 uncultured bacterium | reverse complement strand
GCCCAGGCACTGCCGGTGGTAGGCACCCTTCAAACCGGGCCGCTGCAGGTGGCCGGGATCGTTGGTCTTCTCGTGGCAGGTGCGGCAGGCGACGATCTTGCCCTCTTCGCCGTGGTGGTGGCATGCGGTGCATCCCGTGCCGATGGCCTCCATGCCGGCATGGAGCTTGTGTGGAAACACCACCGGAACATAGATGTCGGTCAACTGGTCCATGATGACCACATCGGGCTGTTCCAGCGCCGCTTCATCCAGATTCTCATGGACGGGGAGGCGGCGGCACTTGGCGGCGGGAAGCAGGTCGTCCATGCTCGGACTGCTGGTCCGGTGGCACGCCGAACAGTCGCCGCCCGTGTCGGATTTCTGCGGGGCGGCCCCATCTTGCTCCGCAAAGGCCGGCAGGCAAACCGCAAGGGCCAGAAGAACGAATGTCGTCAGACCGTACTTATGAAACATAGGGCTCTGCCTCAGCCGGACACGGCCGCTCCGCACACTCAGCCTCCTCCGCCATTTCATGCTCCTCAACCGGCAGCACCGGAAAGACGGTGACGCACACGCGGTAGGCCAGAACCAGGGCGGCCACAAGACCGGAGGTCACCAGAATCTCGGATGCGCTGGGGAAATAGGCCCCCTGCGCATAGGGCGGCTTGTACGCCACAAGAAAGACGTTGATCCGGTTGAGCAGCACACCGCCCACCACCAGGCCCGACACGGCCAGCAGACCCGCCCGCGTTCGGCACAGTCTGGCGTTTAGCAGCAGCACGAAGGGCAGCACAACGCCCAGCCCGATTTCGGCGAGGAACATCAGGCTTGTGCCCGTGCCGGCAAATGCGCCGCCCCAGGCGTCGCGAATCATCAGATCCGTGAACCGGGCCACGCCGTAGATGCCCAGGAACAGCACCAGGAACCGGCGGTACCGGAACAGCAGCTTCGTTTCCGGCTTTCTCTCAAAAGTCCACGAGGACAGCAGCGACTCGAAGATGACCATCGCGAAGCCCCCGGCCATCGCCGAGAGCAGGAACATCAGCGGCAGGACCGGCGTGTACCACAGCGGGCTCATCTTGTAGGGCGCGATGAGCAGCAGCGAGCCCAGCGACGACTGGTGCATGCAGGACAGCACGACCCCCGCCACGATAAACAGGAACATGAACTTTGCCAGGGTGCCCTGTGCCAGGCGCAACGCCGCGTCCACAGTGCCGTTGAGCGCTTTGAGCCGACCCGGCAGGCTCACCCGGCCGATGAAACGCTCGCAAACCAGGGGCATGAACTCGATGTACAGGACGTTCAGGTAGACCATCACGCACATGGCCACCTCGAACAGCACCGAATTGCCCTGCCACATGCCCGGAAGCATGGGATGCCAGATGTTGTAGTAGCGCCCCAGATCGGCCAGAAGCCCGAGCACGACAAACGTGTAGCCCAGCATCGCGGTCAGCAGCGCCGGCCGCACCAACGCCTCGTACCGGTTCCGGTGAAAGATGTGCGCCACTGCGGCCGAGGTGAATCCGCCGGCGGCCAGCGCCACGCCGGACGCAACGTCCACGCCAATCCAGAGCCCCCAGGGGTACTGGTCGCTCAGGTTCGTGGCCGCGCCCAGGCCAAAGACAAAGCGGTAGAGTCCGGCAACAAGGCCGGTCAGCGCGATGCACGCCAAGACCACGACACCCGGGGTCATCAGGCCGCGCCGCAGGGATACGGGCTGTGAGGGCGCGCTCATTTCTCCTCCTTGTGCTCAAACATTTTTGTGGCCACCGTCAGCAGCCCGAACAGAAGCATGGGCGGAACGCCGTGTTTGAAGATGCCGTGCTGAAGCGGTTCGGTGTATTCGGGAATCGGCTTCTCGCCAAACTCCAGCAGCCCCAGTTCGGTCACAGGACGGCTGGTCAGATAGAGCCATGAGGTCCCCCCCAACTCATGCTCGCCGTACACGTGATCCAGGTACTGCTCCGGGCGGGCCTTGATCTTCGCCCGGGCCAAATCAATCAGTTCGCTCCGCTTGGCAAAAGTGAGGCACATCGGCGGGCACATGTCCACGCAGGCCGGCGGTTTGCCCTCCGTGGACACCCGCTCAAAGCAGAAAGAACACTTGCTCACCTTCGGCGTGAACGCATTGTCATATTCATAGGCCGGCACCTGGAAGGGGCAGGCCACCATGCAGTAGCGGCAGCCCATGCATTTCCAGGCATCGTAGGTTACCGCGCCGTTCGGCTGCGGCCGAAGCGCACCCACCAGGCAGGCCGACGCGCAGGCGGGCCGCAGGCAATGCATGCACTGGGCCTTCACAAAGGTGGGTTTCTCAGGTTGCGCCGCGTCGTTGTACCGGTTGACCACCGTGTAGGCGTCCGCCGTCATGCGGCGGGGCTGGTCATAGACCGACTTGTCCTCGAATGCCTCCAGGGGTAATTCACTCAGTTGGTTGGATTTGGCGCAGGCGAACTCGCACTTGCGGCAACCGATGCACTCGGTCGTGTCCACAAGCACGCCATACCCCCCGCCGCCGTCTTCCGCGGCAAGGGAAACCTGCGAGAACGACATGCCCGCAAGTCCGGCGGCACCCGCCCTACATAGAAACTGTCTTCTGTCCACGATGCTGCTCTCTGCCTGGTTGATCCTGCAAAACAACGGGCCACTATCTAAATTGTACGGAAATAAACACGGAATACATCCGTAACAAACTACGATTCTTTTCTGGATGGGTAAGGGAAAACTACGGAAACAAGCCGTAGTTCGGAAACGCGACCGGTCTTCTAGAAAATAGGAAGTGCAGACGGCCGGTGACGGCATGGCAATAATTTCACGCAATTGGCGGATTGCGCCCCTCTTGTCACATTGGTGGCTGTGCGCAAGTGCCTTGTTCACGAAAGGCAAGATATTGAGTCATTGGTGCGGTTCTTCCAGACACATTCCGTACCCGGCGGATCTGTGCTCCGTCGCTTGGCTCCTGTTCGTCCCCTAAAACCGACCTTGCGTCCAAAGACTTCTTTCTGGAGGGGAATCCGGTGCAAAAACGAAAGGCAGACACGAACGTCTGCCTCACATTGCCCGGATTAAAGGTGACCGGCGGAAGATGCTACTCCATCTTCAAGAGACCGTTGTCAATGGCAAAGCGCACCAGGTCCGCGCGGCTCTTGAGGCCGAGTTTTCCCGTGATGTTGGTGCGGTGCGTCTCGACGGTGCGGTCGGAGATGTGCAGTTTCTCGGCGACTTCCGCGTTGGTGTGGCCGTAGACCAGCAGTTCGAGCACTTCCTGCTCGCGCTGGGTCAGAAGATCCATCCGGCTCTGCTTCTTTGCGGTCGTTCGGCCCACATAGGGGGAAATCACCAGATTGGCCAGCGCGGGATCAATGTAACTGTTGCCCCGGTACACCGCCCGGATTGCCTGGGTAACCTCGGTGCCGGTGGACTTCTTGAGCACGTATCCCTTTACCCCGATGCGGAGCAGTTCCTGAAGATAATACTCGTCCTCGTGCATGGTCAGCACGACAATGGCCAGTGCCGGCTTGTCCTGGAGGGCCAGTTCGGCCACGCGGTTGCCGGAAAGGCCGGGCATGTTGATGTCCAGCAGCAGCACGTCCACCTTGGTGGATTCCAGCATCTTCAGCGTTTCCGGACCGGTGCCGGTTTCTCCCACCACGGTCATGTCCATTTCGCGCTCAAGGAGCGCCCGCAGACCGCTGCGGAACACGGCATGGTCATCAGCCAGCAGAATTCGTATCGCCATCGTTTTCCAGTCCTGTTTGGAGATCGGAACCGTCTCCCGATTTTAGTGGTATTCTCACACGAACGGTCGTGCCTTTTCCAACTTCCGAGTCAATCTTCAGTTCGCCGCCCACCAATGCGGCGCGCTCTCGCATGCCCGTCAGGCCCAGCGCCCGCGACGATTCACCCTTCTTCACGTCAAACCCCTGCCCGTTGTCCTCGACCAGCAGCACCACTTCTTTCTCGCGGCACATCAGGATTACGCTTGCCTGGGTGGCCTTGGCATGCCGGATAATGTTCGTAATCGCCTCCTGCGTAATGCGATAGAGCGTTGCCTCGACCTCCGGACCGGCAAAACGTTCCGTATCCTGCGGGATCACGCTCTCGTAGTCCAGCGAGAATCCGACCCGTTTTCCCGTTTCGCCGATGTACTGCTCCAGCGCGCGGTTCAGTCCGTAATCGTCCAGTATCGAGGGCCGCACTTTCCAAGCCAACATCCGGACCTCGTCAATCATTTCCCGGATGTCCTTGCTAATCTGCGGGCACTGGGTCTGCTTGCCCTCGCAGTTGGCGCAGGATGAGTCCACCGTCAGCAGCGTCTTCGACAGCATCTGCCCGAGCTGATCGTGCAGCTCGCGGGCGACGTGCTTGCGCTCCTCTTCCTGCGCCAGTACGATTTTGCCGATGAGCTTCTGCCGGGCGGCCTCTTTCTCCTCGACGGCGCGGCGGTAGGTTTGCAGTCCCTCAGCCATTCGGTTGAACACGCTTGCCAGGTGTCCTATCTCATCCAGGGAGAGCACGTTGGCCCGCACTGAGAAGTCCCCCTCGCCCAGGCGACGGGTGGCCCGCACAAGGTCGCGAATGGGACGCAGCATCACCCCCGTCAGGAATCCGGCCAGCGACAGCCCCACGACCATGCACAGCGTCAGGCTAATGGCCAGCGACTTGGTAATGGACCCCATTTCCCGTGCAATCGTCTTGTCCCCCACGCCCAGGCGCACCGTGCCGCGCTTTCCGTCGCCGATGGGCACCGTCACTTCAAGAATCAGCCCCTCCTTGCGCGAATAGGCACGCAGGCGTCCGCTGGAAAGCTGCGCGTTGGCCTCCGTCTCCAGCATGTCCGCCGGAACCTCCGTCGGCGACAGCGTGGCGTGGCATGCGGCACACATGTCGCCGTTCTTGCCCAGCAGGTCCGCCGGGGCCTCCTTCGGAAAGGT
>CALDSM010000028.1 GCA_937923585.1 uncultured bacterium | reverse complement strand
GAAGTCCTTCATGCGCGATTCTGGGAGCAGCTTCGGGTCGCGGCCGTAGCATCCGGCCATCAGTTTGCCCTTGTCGCCGATGAACAGCAGGCCGCCGTCCTCGTCGCCCATTTCGCCCTCGAGCTCCTCGGGCCGGGGCGGCATCAAACCGCCGTCCCACCATGTCAGCTTCACTTCCGGCATGCCTTCGCGTGCGGGGAAGGTGTACCGCGAGATCGCCGAGCGCGGATACTGCTCGTTTTTCGGCTTCGTGTTTTCCCAGAAACCCTCCCAGTACGTGGAGATGCAGCCCTCGACGCTGACCGGATACTTCAGTTTAAGCGCCCAGAACGCGGCGTCGAGGATGTGGCAGCCCAGGTCGCCCAGCGAACCCGTCCCGAAATCCCACCAGGCGCGCCAGCTTTGCGGCAGATAGGTCGGGTGGTAGGGGCGCATGGGCGCGGGGCCAATCCACAGGTCCCAATTGAGCGTGTCGGGCACGGGCGGCGTGTCCTTCGGCCGGTCCACCTCGATGCCCTGCGGCCACACCGGCCGGTTTGTCCATGCATGCACCTCGCGCACGTCGCCGATGACGCCGGCCTGGATCCATTCGCAGATCTGGCGGGTGGTGTCGGCCGAATGCCCCTGGTTGCCCATCTGCGTCGCCACCTTGTACTCGCGGGCCGCCTCGGTCAGCTTCCGCGCCTCCCAAACCGCGTGCGCCATGGGTTTCTGGACGTAAACGTGTTTGCCCGCCTGCATGGCGGCCAGCGCGATCACCGCGTGCGTGTGGTCGGGCGTCGCCACGATCACCGCGTCAATGTCCTTCTGCTTGTCCAGCATCTCGCGGTAGTCAATGTACTTCGCCGCCTTCGGGTGGCGCTGGTATGCCTTCCCCGCATAGTCCTGGTCCACATCGCACAGCGCCACGATGTTTTCCTCGTGGCAGGCGGCAAGGTTGGCCTTTCCCATGCCGCCGACGCCCACGCCGGCGATGTTGAGCTTCTCATTCGGCGATTTTCCCGCGGCGCCGATGGCGAAACTGTGCGGGAACACCGACAGGGCCGCCATGCCGGAGACCCCCCTGATGAAGTCACGCCTGGCCATCCCCGAACCCGCATGCTTCACCGTTTCGATGTTCTTCATAATGTCCTTCCTTTCTCGTTGAGCGGACCGGCATCAAGCGTACCACAGCGCTTTCAGTCCTGTCATTAAAGCGATGCCGACGGAAATCCGCCTGGTCTGTCTCTCCGGAGACGGCAGGTGGGTCCCACGCCGGATTTTGGCCGTGTGCCCCGTCCGGAGTTTAGAGAATGGACATGCCGATGGCCACGCCCTTCATGGTGGGGCCTTCCGGCATTGGGTACCGGCGGAATTCGACATGCCCGTCCATGAAAAGCACGTTCGACCCCCCGGGCACATGGTTGAAATCGGAGGCCTTCATGGAAATCTTGTCGAACATTATCCAAATCTGGCTCTGTGAGACAGCCGTCGCGGCGGCGTCGTTGATGTCGCTGGTGGTGAACCGCTCCACCCCCTCCTTCAGCCGGTAGACCGTGTCGCCGTGTCCGTTGCCGCACTTGTACAGGGTCACGGAGCCGCCGGTGGTGTCGTTGTCGTAGGAGTCCATCGGACCGTAGACTTCGTCGGTCTTGTCCTGCCAGTGCTTCATAACATCCGGAGACGTCAGCAGGGTGAACCAATGCCAGAGGAACTGCTTGGGAACCGGCTGGTCGCGGGGAATGTTCACGTTGATGCCTGCCGCCCGAATGATGTTGGCGATTGGCCCAAGGTTGCCCCCCACCGTGTCCACATTCTCTGGCGCTTCATTGCACAGGTCGTACAGGAACCCCACGTAGCAGTAGGATTCAGCCAGAATGAACCAGGCGTTCCAGTCCGGACGCACGTCAATGGTCACCGGCTGTCCGTTGTACTTGTCTTTAGCCCAATGCACCCCGTTCAGATAGTCGTAATGCTTTTCCGTGCTGGAGGGGCACACGTACAGCGACACATCCGTCATGTATTCCGGATAGACCCCCCTCACAAAGGGGGTCATGTAAATGCCCAGGGCGCCCGGTTCCTGATGCTGCACGGGCGGGTACTTTCCCCCCTTGGCCTCGCCGGCGTACATCTTGAGGGTGATGCCCCCCTGCTTCAGGTTGTTCTGGCAGCTTGCGCGGCGCGCGGCCTCCCGTGCGCGCGCCAGGGCGGGCAGCAGAATGGCGGCAAGAATGCCGATGATGGCGATCACCACGAGCAGTTCAATCAGCGTAAACCCACGCCAGCCTCTCATGGAATGATTCACGCGAATCATGTGCCGCTCCTTCTTGCAGAAACGCATCCGTGTTGCCTGTCACCCGGCGGTGGCGCCTTGATAATAACAGACCCGGACTCTGGAGAGGCAACCTGTTGTCCTTTCGGATTGGAGTAACATTCATCCGGTTCGGGCGGTTCCGGTTCTTGTCTCCGCCGGAAGGACTGCGGCAAGAAGCCTGTTGGGCGTTCGGTCACGCTGCCGGGAAACCGGTGCCAGTGTGGCGGGGCACAAGTGATGCCGCACAGACAGGCGGAGAAGACCGGGCGAAATACAGGGTCTGCATCTGCTTTTCGCGGCATTCCGCGTCAAAACAGGACGCGGTTGGTATGGCTCACGGCACTAGTGTAGTGAATCGCAATTGATGCCACTTAAACAAACAAAGAAGACCAAGCGAAAAACGGGGACTGACTCGCCTTTCGGCAGTTTGAA
>CALDSM010000027.1 GCA_937923585.1 uncultured bacterium | reverse complement strand
CGACCACCGAGATCTACACTCTTTCCCTACACGACGCTCTTCCGATCTCAAAGGGGTGAGCATGGGCGCATTGATGCGGGTGTGGTGCGTGACGGTGGTGTTTTGCCTCGGGGCGTCGGCGGAGCCTTTCCGCAGCGCATTGTATCCGCAGGACTGGCACACGGGTTTCACAGGTCCCGGCGGGGCCTTCCTGCATGATTTCTCTCACGCCGGATACAAGAACGGTGAAGTTCCGCTGCCGGACCCGCCAAGCGGAACTGTTTTTGACGTGACAACGCATGGTGCGGACATCACCGGTGCCGCTGATGCGACGGCCCCCATTCAGGCCGCCATCGCCGCAGCACAATCGGCGGGGGGCGGCGTGGTTTACTTTCCGGCCGGACTGTACCGCTGCGACGGCACCCTGCTCGTGACCCAGTCCAACGTAGTCCTTCAGGGAGCGGGGGCGGATTCAAGCCGGGTCTATTTCACCCAATGGAGCGGCATGGATGACAAGGCCCACCTGACCTTTTCGGGAAGCGTGTCACGCGGACCGGACATTCCCCTTGCCGTGGACGGACAAAACGGCGCGTCCTTTGTGGAGGTGGCCGATGCCGGCGGACTGGCCGTCGGCGACGACATTGCCGTGGGCTGGGTAATCACGCCCGATTTTGTCGCCGAGCACAACATGACCGGCACCTGGCAGGTTTCGCTCAACCAGTGGCGGCCCATTTTCCGGCGCAGGGTGGTTTCGGTGGACAGTATCGTGACACCGAACCGCGTCATGCTGGATGTGCCGCTGCGCTATCCGGCCAAGTTGCGTGACAGCGCCAGTGTCCGCGTGGAGACCGGCTACATCTCCGAATGCGGCATCCTCGGTCTCGGCTTTTCCAACGCGGTTGCCTATGCGGACGCCTGGAGTCTTGAACGGGAGCACCTGGTGCTCTTTCAGGGTGCCAAAGACTGCTGGGCCCTGCGGATAGAGTCCTTTGCCTCGCCCCTGGCCGCCGACACGCGGGGACTGCACCTGCAAAACAGCGGACTGCATGTGCTCAACGCGAAACGGGTCACCGTGAGCGACTGCCGCCTGGAGAAGGCGCAGAACCGGGGCAGCGGCGGGTGCGGCTACCTGTACGAGGTGGGCACGAGTAATGAAATCCTCTTCCGCGACTGTGAGGGCTTTGACGGACGCCACAACTTCATCCAAAACTGGGACTTCGGCACGGCGGGCTGCGTGTTCCTGCGCTGCCACAGCAGGGGCGGACAGAATCTCCTCTCCTCCGCGTCCATATCAGGCGTGGCGGCCATGTCAGAGTATCACCATGAACTGGCGATGGCCTGCCTTGTGGATTCATGCACGCTTGACGACGGCTGGAACGCGATCAACCGCGGTCTGGAGAGTTCCGGCGCCGGGATCACGGCGGCGCAGTGCGCCTTCTGGAATGCGCACGGCACGGGCAAGATCCAGTCCATGCAGTCCGGCCTGGGCTATGTTGTCGGCACCGAGGGGCTCAGGGTGTACACCCTGCTCCAGTCTCCCGACGCGGAGGCCACGGCACCGGAAGACTGGGTGGAGGGGCGAAACCAGGGGCGCTTCCTCTATCCGCACTCTCTCTATGAAGACCAGTTGGCCCGGCGATTGGGCGGCGCGGTGGAAACGCCCTGCCTGGACTGCGCCTGTTATGATGCCCTGTTTGCGGGCGAATGGACGGCCTTTGCCGATCTGTGGGGCGCGCAAGATCCCAACGCGCCGGTGATCCCCGGCAGCATCGTGCCCGAACGGTGGACGCTGGCGCTAATCGCCCAGTGTCTCTGCCAGCAAAGCGAAAAGAACCATGGCGCGGTGGACAGCGCCTACCATGCCAACCTCTCCCTTTTATATCTGGAGAAGAGCAGCGTGCGGGCACAGACGGCCCCCTTCATTCATGTGCTCGCCGCGCTGCTTGCGGTCAGCGCGGACGTGCAGGGTCATCTCGCTGCCAATTTCGGTCTGACGGGGAGTTACCAGACACCCGCCGGGGAAATTCTGTCCGATACGGGTGACGCCGACGCGGACAGGTACAGCAACGCGGATGAATATGCCAATGTCCGCGCGGAGGCGGGCAACATGCAGGCTTATGTGGCCGCCGCCATGTCGCGGCAGGTCCCAGGAGACAGACTTCTTCCGGTCGCCGGAATGCCTGCCTTGGCGGCTGCCGCGGCGGCGTTTGTCCTGATTGGGGCGAGACGCAGCAGGGCCTGGCGCAGGCGATTCTGACAGGCCTTGGCTTGTGGCGCGAAAAGGAATATCATGGTGTTCACAAGGAGGAAATTATCGTCATGAATGAAACAGACTTCCAAGCCCCGCCAACGGCTTCAGTATTCCAGCCCGCGCCACCCCCGCCTCCGCAGGAAGGCAACGGCCTGGCCATCGCCAGCATGGTCCTGGGCATAGTGTCCTTCGTGCTGTGCGGCCCCCTCTGCTCGGTTCCCGCGATCATTCTGGGCCATATTTCGCTGGGCAAGATCCGCCGGGGCGCCATGTCCCAGGAAGCCCGAGGCTTTGCCATGGCCGGCACTATCCTCGGCTACATCAATATCCTGATGGTGGCGCTCGGCCTGTTTTTCGTGCTGTTCATGGGCGGCCTTGCCTTCCTTGCGGGCGGCGCGGGGCATGTGTCGCCGTTCGTGTATCAACTGTAACGCGTCGCCCCGGTCTGTCTGCCGATACCTGCCGGGTTCTCAGTCCTCCACGCGCTGAACCCGGGTCCATTTGCTCGCATAAACGAGAAGGCCGGCCAGCACCAGCGGCACGCAGCCGAGTCCGATAAAGAGGGCATCGGCGGGAAGCCGCAGCCATTCGATCGTGTGCATCAGGCCTTTGGTCAGAAACTCCGGACTGCGCGCGTGCCAGTATCCGTTGACCAGCACGTCATGGAGTTGGCGCACACCGCCCGGGAAAAGATTCGTGACCACCATCAGCATCAGGCCTGCGTTCAGTCCGAAGAACGACAGGCCCACAAGTTTTCCAATGCGCCGCCACGCGGCCTCGCTGGACGCCTCCCGGAAGGCGAACACCATCAACGACACCCCGAGCATGCCGAACACCCCCATCATGGCCGCATGCCCGTGGTTCGGCGTCAGCAGGGTCCCCACCTCGAAGTAGCTGACAATGGGCAGGTTGATGAGAAAGCCGAACACACCGGCGCCGAGGAAATTCCAGAAGCCCACCGCCATGAGAAAGTAGAAGGTCCACTGGTGCGGTATCGCCACCCGCTTCCCGCATTCCGCGCAGTTGCGCTTCGACAAGGAAATGAAGTCCCAGGCGTCCAGCGTCAACAGGGTCAGCGGCACCACCTCCAGGGCGGAAAACACCGCCGAAAACGCCATCGTGACGTGGCCCTGCCCGGTCCAGTACCAATGGTGGCCGGTGCCGATGATGCCCGCGCCCAGGTAGAGGATGGCGTCCAGGTAGACGACCCGCAGGGCCGTCGTGCGGGACACCATGCCCAGCAGGAAAAACATCAGCGCCACCATGGTGGTGACAAACAGTTCAAAGAAGCCCTCCACCCACAGATGGATGATCCAAAACCGCCACATGTCCACGATGGTGAAATTGGTGCGGCTGCCGAAGAACAGGGCCGGCACGTAAAACAGGGGAATGCCCACCGCGGCATACAGGAACAGCGAGGAGATCTGCCCCTTTTCCGGGTCTTTCCGCGCGGGCAGCACGGCGCGGGCAATAAGCACGAGCCAGAGCAGAAGCCCGACGGCCAGCAGCACCTGCCATGCCCGGCCCAGGTCGAGGAATTCCCAGCCCTGATGGCCCAGCCAGAACCACAGACTGCCCAGCAGGCGGTTGATGCCCAGCCATTCCCCCAGCAGGCTTCCCACGACCACAATCACCAGGGCGGTGAAGAGGAAATGAATGCCAAAGACCTGTCCCCGGGGCTCGTTGCGGTTCACCGCCGAGGCCAGCCAAAGCCCGCCCGCCACAAAACATGTGGCCACCCAGAAGACGGCCAGTTGCAGGTGCCAGGTCCGCAGAATGTTGCTCGGCAGCAGTGTTGAAATGTCGAACCCATAGAAGCTGCCCGGTTCGGCCCTGTAGTGGGCGAGCGCACCGCCAATGAGCGACTGTCCCATGAACAGCAGGGCGGCGACGACGAAGTACTTGAGCGCCGCCTGTTGTCCGGCCGTCAGCGTGTCGGACAGCAATTGCGGGTGCATGTGCCCCTTCTTCCGCCAACCAAGAAAGTCAAAGCGCCCAAAGCCGAACAGGGCCATTCCGGTGCCGCCGAGCAGCGCTATCAGGCTCAGGGCGCTCCACAAGATTGCACCCCGCGTGGGTACATTGTTGACGGCCGGATCATAGGGAAAGTTGTTTGTGTAGGAGAAATCGCTGCCGGGCCGGTTCGTGACGGAAGCCCAGGCCGTCCAGAAGAAGAAGGCGTTGAGTTGCCGGAGTTCCTTGGGATCCTGGATGTACTTGGCAGGCAGTCCGAAGTTGTTCGCGGGGGTGGAGAAGAACTCACCCAACTGTTCCCGCTGTTTGTCGATACTGTTCGCCTGTGCGGCGGTCAGTGTCAGCACCCCACTGGCCGCGTCATAACGGTTGACGCGGCTGTCCCTGGCAACCTCATCCCGAATGGCATCCTGCTGTTCGGGCGTCAGCGACGTCCATGCGGCGTTGAATCTTTGTCCGGCCAGAAGCGCATAAGAATCGAGTGTCTGCCGGTGCAGATACTTGGCCGAAAAATCCGGCCCCAGATAGGCCCCGTGGCCCCAGACGGTGCCGTTCTCCATCAGGCCGTACTTCAGGAACACCTCCTGGCCCGAACGGATGTCGTCCGCCGTCAGCACCGTGGTCCCGGCGGGGTCCGCCACTGTGTCAGGAATCGGCGGGGCATCCTTGTACGATTGGACGGCCAGTCCGATGAGGACCGAGAACCCCAGGATCATCACCACGATGACGGTGTTCTTCCACCAGGAGGAAAGCTCTTCCCGCGGCGCGTCAGTTGTGTCCATTGCGCAGGTCCTTCCGCGTGTCCGGTCTACAGGGTTAACGGTGCCGTCGCTCTTTCAGGTATTCCAGCAGGACGACGGCGTTGTTGCACGCTTCGTCCCGGGCGGCAAAGAGGAGGGTGACAGGCCCTTTCTTCGACCGTTCCAGGAGGTCATCCGCCAGATCCTGCCTGGAGGCAAGCTCCTCTCGGTACCGCCTGGTGAACTCCGCCCATTTCGTGCGGTCATGCGCGTACCAAGTCCGCAGTTCGGGGCTCGGCGCGATCTCCTTCATCCACAGGTCGGCATGGGCCGCGCTCTTGGACAAACCCCGCGGCCAAAGCCGATCCACCAGAACCCGAATCCCGTCAGAGCTGTCCGGCGGCTCGTAAACGCGTTTTGCCTTTAGCATCGGTTTTGCCCGCGCCGTGATGCTGCGTCTCCCAACATGACGGCATGCCGCATTTCCCCTTCGCCCGCCGGTCTGTTGTCTGAACGGCGCGCATTGGGGCCAAACTCAGTGCTTCATGAGTTCATGGGCGAATTGGTGGTATTGCTCATGAACGCCCCCGCCGATTTCCCCGGACTCAATGGCCTCGAAGGCCTTGAGCAGGTCCTCCTGATCCGCAGGGGTCAGAATCTTGTCCGCAAACACAAACAGGACATTGTTTTCCTTTTCGATATGCTCCCGAAGCAGTTTGGCATAGCCGAGCAGATGCGCCGCAAGCGGGGCCGCCGCGGCCGCGTCACCGCCGGTGAACCCGTCCAGCGCATCGGCGATGGCCGCG
>CALDSM010000026.1 GCA_937923585.1 uncultured bacterium | reverse complement strand
ACCCGGTGCAGCCGCGCATGGAGGTCCCGCAGTCGCGCATCGAAACGCCGCAGCCCCGCTTCGAGCGAAGCAACCCGGTGCAGCCGCGCATGGAGGTCCCGCAGTCGCGCATCGAAACGCCGCAGCCGCGCTTCGAGCGGAGTGCCCCCGTGCAGCAGCCGCGTATCGAAACGCCGCAACCCCGTTTTGAGCGGAGTGCCCCCGTGCAGCAGCCCCGCTTTGAGTCGCCGCGCATTTCGGCGCCGTCCGCCACACCGCGGTCGTTCTCCTCGGACTCGAACAGTTTTTCCGGCAGGTCATCGCACACGCGCGGCGAGGGCCGCGGCCGCTGAACAGGATCGTCCATGGCGCTGATGGACAGTTGAACCCACCTTTCACGGAGAGCGCCGGCGCAGCCGCCGGCCTCTTCCACCGCAATTCAACGAAACGCAACCGCACTTGCCGGGCTTTTGCCCGGATTGGAGGCCTTCCCATGCACCGCATGATCGTTCCGATATCTGTTCTCACGCTGGCCGTGAGCGCCATGCTTTCCCTCTCTGGATGCCCCCCGACGCCGAGCGAACAAAACCGCGGCACGCAAACCGGCACGGGCAGCAACTGGAAGCAGGCCGACTATGACCGGGGCTTCTCGGAAGGGTTCCTCGTGGACGACGAGTACTGGCGCGGCTTTGACGAGAGTTACGACACGCGGGACGCGGGGCCGATACTCTACAGCGGCGGCGAAATCCCCTACATGACCTCGCCCGCCTATGATGCGGGATACTGGGACGGCGTGTGGTACGCATATAACGACGGCTATTTCGTCGAGTACGACTATGCGTTTACCATCGGTTTCAGCGAGGGCTATGATCTCGCCTACTGGCCCGACTGGATTGACTTTCTGGCGAACGACCAGCATCTGGAATATTACGACGGCGGATTTACCGACGGATACAACGACGGCTTCTCCGAGGGGCGCGTGCTCGGCGCCTATGATTACAGCAATGACCTGCCGTATGACTGGCTCGACGCAATGATGTACTACCGCGAAGGCAATGATGTGTATCTCGAGGAGGTTGATTTGGGCACGGGCGAATACGGGCCGGTGATGCTGTACACCTGGGGCACCGACCCCAACGACCTCGTCAAGAAATCGGCAGACAAGCCGGCCGGCGCCACGTTCGACCAGGGCCGGGCCATACGTCGCAGCGCTGCGGACACGGCCAAGAGCGCCAAGGTCACCATTCCCGACATCAGCTACCGCACCCTGCCGGAAAATGTGCGGGAACGTTTCAACACCGCTCCGGCCATCAGTCCCCGGTCCACCGCCGCGCTCGAGATCAAGACAACCTGGGCGGAACGGATAGAAGCCTACCAGGCCGCACAGTCCGTCAAGTAATTTTCTTCCACAGATGAATAGGTCCATCCCGGCCCGGCGAAACCTTTTTGCCGGGCCGGGGTATTACATAGCACAGAGCGGACGAACTCAAAATATGGTTGTCCAAACGGGGCTTTGCCGGAAAAACCACCATACGTTGTGGTTCTTCCTTGAACTGTACCCACGAGTCCGGTACCATTAGCAGGGATACGTATCCCCAAACACCATCATGTCCAACCGATTGCCATATGACTGGTTCCGGGACAGCGCCACAAGCGTCATGGCCCGCATGCTTATCATCTCAGCCGTGCTGCATGTGCTGCTGATCGCGGGCTTGACTGTCTGGTTCAGTCGGCACAAGGCTCCGGAACCCGTGCTTATCAACGTGTCGCTCGTGGCCGCGCCAGGGCCGATGACGCCCATGCCCGGCTCTGCCGGTGCGCCGCCGCCCCCTCCTCCGCCGGAGAAGCCCGGTCCCGAACAGACACCTCCTCCGGAGCAACCCAAGCCTGAGCCGCCCAAACCGGAACCCAAGCCGGAACCACCCAAACCAGAGCCGCCAAAACCGGAACCGAAGGTGGAGAAACTCAAGCCGGAACCGGAGAAGCCGCCCAAACCGAGCACCAAAGAGGAAAAGCCGAAGAAGCCCAAGAAGGTGGACCTGACACCGGTTGAGGATCCCAAGGACGAGCCCCCCAAGAAGACCCCGCAAAAGACCGGCGGAAAACCCGCGCCCAAGACCAAGGGACCAACGCTGGTCGGAGCAGAACCGACGGACAACATGATGCCGTCCGATGTGCCCATTTCCATGGCCGTCGGCGGACAAGGCCCGCCCACGGCGATGGGAAGCTGGCCAGGGTTGTTTCAGCGACAGGTGTACATGCAGTGGCTTGTCCCCAACGGAATTCCCATGAATGACGCGAATTACCTGCCCCAGATCACGGTTACCCTTGGTCGGGACGGGAAGATTCTGGAGGGACCGACGGTGACCAAACCGTCGCCGAGCGACGCGCTTAATGAGTCCTGCGTGCAGGCGCTGATGAACGCAACCATTCCGCCGTTCCCGGACAACTATGAAGAACCGCAGGTTACGATGGTGGTGCAGTTCTCACCCATGGGACGGCAATCCATGGGTGGCGGTCTCCCGCAGCCGTCCGCGCCGGCGTTCTAGCAAGTGCCGGCGGGAACCCTGCGCCGGATTGGGATATAATGGCTCGTGGGCTTCAAGTCCCGAGACGAAGGAAGCGAACAACGACCCCGGCGCCCCGGCGCCCATGGAGAATACCCTGTGCCCAGCATAAAGACATATGCGTTGATTCTGGTACTCGCCGCACTTGCGGGCGGCGTGGCAACGGCCCAGCAGCCGATGATGGTCAACATTCAAAAAGGCTCCGATGCGCGCATCCCCGTCGCCGTGCCGCCCTTTGCCACCGCCGATGCCGGACTGCGCGCCGCGGCGGATGAGATGGCGCAGACCGTGGCCGACGACCTGCTGTTCGCGGGCGTGTTTGCCATCATTCCGCGCGAGATGTACCCGCCCAACTTTGCCGGATTCACCGCGGATCTGAAATCGGTGGATTTCCCGGCATGGCGCGCGGCGGGTGCGCAGAACCTGGTGTACGGCCTGGTCCTGCAGGAGGGCGGCCAGATTGTCGGCCAGTTCCGCCTGTTTGACCTGGTGTCCAACAATCAGGTCTACGGCCAGGAAGTGCGCGTGGCCCAGGGCAGCCAGCGCCTGGCGGCGCACCGCTTCTCCGAGGAGGTTATCCGTTATCTCGATGCCGTCGCCGGCGCGGGGACTTCCGAGATCGTCTTCACCGGCATCTCGGGAAAGACGAAGGAAATCTACGTGGCCGACTATGACGGCGCCAACGCGAAGAAGCTGACCGACCACGGCTCGGTCTCCATCAAGCCGAAAGTCTCGCCCGACGGCAACCAGATCGCGTACCTGTCGTACAAGGACCGGTATTCGTTCCTCTACGTGCTGGATCGGCGCACGGGCAAATCCACCTCGCTGTCCAGGGAGGTCGGGCTCAACTCGTCGCCCTCGTGGTCGCCCGACGGCCGGCGGCTTGCCATGACGCTGAGCAAGGACGGCAACACGGAAATCTACCTGCGCAACCCCGACGGATCCAATCCGGTGCGCCTGACGCGCAACAAGGACGGCGACACCTCGCCGTGCTTTTCGCCCGACGGCAGCCGGATCGTGTTTGTCAGCGATCGCGCGGGCAAGCCGCAGATCTTCGTGATGGACGCCGACGGCGGCAACCAGAACCGCATTTCCTTCCACGGCGGAAACGCCTATGATCCGGTGTGGTCGCCCGACGGCAAGAAGATTGCGTTCGTGTCGGAGGTGAAGGGCGAGGGCTTTGAGATCTACGTGATGGGCACCAACGGGTCAAACGCGATGCAGCTCACCAACTCGAACGGTATCAATGAGTCGCCAAGCTGGAGCCCCGATTCCCGGCACGTGATATTTTCCTCGTCCCGGGGCGGTGCCAGCGCGCTGTTTGCCGTCAATGTGACCACGGGCCAGGAAACGCGCATCCCGAAAATGACACTGCCGGCCGAAGGCCCCTCGTGGGGACCGCGCCGCCGTTAAGCACTCGCATTCGCAAATAGGCAACAATTCCTCTTGCCCTTGCCCTTGCCCTTGCCCTTGCTCTTGCCCTTGCTCTTGCTCCAGTTCTGGATCATGGAAACGACGAGATCAATAGAGCCTTTTCTGGAAGGAGCCTTGTGCAACTTTCATCATTCTCACTGGAGCAATTCCAGGTTGAGATACGGTATTAGCGTTGAGAACGCAAACAGGTTGACACCGCGTCTCTGTTTTCGGCCCGAAGGGCCGGACAATGGTAGCCCCGGGTGACCGAAGGGAACCCGGGGTTAAGTAAAGCAGGCGACGACGTCCCCGCAGGGGGCGAACAAGATGCACCTACATGGCGCGTGTGCTTGTTCGCCCCCTGCGGGGACGGTTCTGTAACACGCCCATTTCCACGGGTTCCGCTTCGCTCCACCCGTGGCTATTTTTGTCCGCCCCCTTCCGGGGGCAAGATGCACAATGCGTTTTCCGCCCACGCAAATCTTGTCCTGAGCGTACCGCATGTCAACTGAAAAATGCTCCTGAAAGATGCTCCAGTCTCGTCGTTTCTATGGTCCAGAACTGGAGCAAGAGCAAGAGCAAGAGCAAGAACGATCCCGCGCTCAGTTGGCCGGTGTGGGCGGCGGCGGGGGTGGCGCGCCAATGGTCGGCGGAGCAACCGCGGGCAACGGGGGAGGCGGGGGAGGAGGAGCACCAACCGTCGGCGGGGCAACTGCGGGAAGGGGCTCCAGCGGTGCGGAATCATCCGGGGCTGGCACGGGAGGTGCTGGCGGAGCCGCTGTCGGTGCAGGCTTGGCTGCGGGTGCCGGTACGGGAGGCGCTGGCGGTGCGGGGTTGGCCGGTGCCAGTGCGGGCGGCGCTGGTGGAGTCGGCGCAGGCGCGGGATTGGCTGCGGGCACCGGCGCGGGCGGCACCGTGGCCGGGGCGGGCTTGGCGGATGCATTTGCCGCGTCGGCGGGCGCTTCGGATGGAGCCGGTGCACTCATGGCCGCAAGCGTCACGAGCGTCACGTCGCAGTCCAGGCCCTTGCCGGAGGTTGCCGGGCGCATGGAGTCCATCTTGTAGACGGAAACGAGGTTGCCGCCCGAATACAGATCATGGAACAGGCTGATGATTTCGTCAAAGGCGACCGCCTCAAGCCGCAACTGCACCATCGGCTCGCCCGGCGAGCCGTTGTGCGGCTTGAACTGGTCAAGCTGGGCGCGGTCGCGCAGCCCCAGTTTGTTGAGCAGGCTGTCCACATGGGCAAAGAGGTCAAACGCGGCGGGGCGCTTGGCCAGTATCTCCATCAACTGCTTCTGCCGGGCAAGGCGGTCGGCCTCGTCCTGTCTGTTCAACTCCTGCGTTTGCAGGTCAGCCCGGGCCTCGTCCAGCACCGCCTGTGATCTCAGGCAAGCGCGCCGCGGTCCGGCGGGAATGAACAGCGCCAGCATCACCACCAGGGTGACGGCGAGTATGCCGAGGATGAGTCCGGCCTGGCTGCGCTTGTCAGGGTTGTTCTTCATTGGTGGTCACCTCTTCGTTGGGCCGCACCGCGCGCACGCGGAAGAAGGTCTTGGCACCCTGCAGTTTGATGTTGGCTTCGCCGGCCACCTTGAACATGGTTGACCTCTTCAGATCCTCAAACACCTCGTTGAACGCCGCGGCGCTGGGTGTTTCTCCGGAAATGCTCAACCAGGGGCTCTGTGCCCCCGGCGGCGCAATTTTGACCTCGGTCACGGTCGCCTTCGCTTCCGGCGTGCGCGCGCCAATCTCCTTGAGCACGTCAATGACAGGCGGGTCGCCGAAGGGAGTGACGTCCACGTCCGCACCGAGCCCCTCCTTTGACATGGTGTCTATTTCGGCCTTGAGCGAGTCAATCTTGGCGCGGTACTCCTCTGTCACGTGCCGGTTTCGGGCGGATGTTTCAAAGTAGTAGAAACCCCAGCCGAGCACGAGCACAAGGCCGATGGCCGCGGAGAACAGGAGGTGATGGACCAGGCCGGACGCCGAATTCTCCCAGGTCCGCCCCGACCGGAGCAGGTCAAAGGAGAAATCGCTTCCTGATGCGGCATGGGCCGCGCCGAGGGCGGCCTCCCAGCGGTTGAACCGCGCGCCGTCGCCGTCGCGGCGGCGGATTGCCTTTCCGCCGCGCACGCCGTCCAGCAGCACGAAGGGAACCACGGGAAGATTGAGCGCCTGGCTGAAGGCCTCCACCTCCCCGGGGGCAAGGTCGGCGCCGGTCAGGTTGAGCTGGGCGATTTCGCCGCCGCCGCGCCATTGGGCCATGAAGGAGCGGAGCGTGTTTTGCACCTCGCGCGCCATCTTGGCCGGGTTGGCCGCAAGCGCCGGGCCGCCCATCGGCAGGTAACGGAAGAAGGCCAGCGCGCGCTGGTGCATGACGGCAATGCTGGCGCCCTTTTCGCGCAGGTGCAGCACGGCCTCAAGCCCCTTGGACGGGTGGCGTCCGGCGCGCCACAGCGCCGTGAGCCCGCAGGCGTCCAGATTCACCGCCTCGGGCTCGACGCCCGCGGCTTCGAGGAGGGCCAGCGGCTCCTCCAGATAGGTGCGCCGCATGCCGACGGCCAGCACCTCCGTCTCGCCGCCGATTTCGGCCACGAGGCGGTGGTCCAGCGCCAGTTCCTCCAGGGGAAACGGCAGGTGCGGCTCAATCTCGAAAGGCACCGCCTTGGCCACGCGTCCGGCACCGCGGAAGGGCACGGCAAGGGCGCGCACGGTGGCGCGGGAGGCGTCGCCGCAGAACACGAACGATGTGGGCCGGTGGCGCACTTTTCCAAGGGCCTCGTCCAGCGCCCTGCCCAGGGCGTCGCGCCGCGCCTCGGGTGTTTCGTAGACCGCCGTTGCGGCATACGCCTCCAGCAATGCGGGCCTTCGCCCGGTCTTCGCCACGACGACACGCACTTCGTCGCCGGCAAACTCCACGGCCGCCACTTTTGCGCCAAACGCCATTGTCTCACTCCGTGGGCGGGATTTCCGCCCGGGTTTCACCGCGCCCGAACACCGCGGGCGCCCAACATAACCGAATCAGCGTATCACCTTCCAGTCAATGATGCGGAACGGCTCGGCGGGCACCAGCGGCACACCGTATGCGTCCGCCATGGCCTGGAGTGCCCCGTTCCCCATGCCGCCCGGCATGACACCGCCGGCACCGGGGTTGACACCCGCCTGCGGCCCGCCCGGCTGCACCACGCCGCCCCCCGTGCCCGTCGAGGCCTTCATAATGCCGGACCTGCCGGTTGTGCCGCGTGTTCCGCCCGGGTTGGTGCCGGGGTTCGTTCCGGGATTTACCGGTATCTGGTTCTGCATGGCACTGGTGCCGTTCTCCAGTTCGGAGATGTCCAGCGGCGTGCGCCAGACATACGCCTCGATCCGGACAAGTACCTCTTCCAGCATGCCGTCGCCGTGGATGCGGAACACATTGCTGTTCACCCGGAACAGTTGTCTTGACTGCTGCTGCTGCTGTTGCTGTATTTGCAGCGGGGTCAGCGCGGCTGTCGCGCCGGTGTTTGTGACAGGCCTGGTGGTGCCTGTCAGCGCCGGCTGGCCGAACCCCGGCCTGGAGCCGAAACTGCCCGTTGCGGCTCCCAACTGTTTCTCGGGGCCTTCCAGGCTTTTCTGCATGAGACCGCCCGTCCGGCCGGAACCCATGCTGCCGCCGGACTGTGTGGCGGTCCCGGGTCTTGTGTTTGTTCCGGAAATGCCCTGCTGGCCGGGCATGCCGGCGCCAAAGCCCCCGAGACGGCTCAGATCCTCAAAGGGCTGTGTGCGCGCCTGGTCGTAAATCGTCTGGGCCTGCTGCACGTCCGCGCTGCCCGTCTGAACCCCGATCACGGACGCCAGCACCTCCACGGGGGCGGTGTTCACATTGACGCGCCCGTTCGGGTCGCCGTTCACCGTCAGGTATTCCGAGAGCGGCAGCTGCTCCTGCTCCGGATCGCCGAAATAGACTGCGGGCGTGATTCCCTTTATGAGCAGGAGTTCCTCGATCGAGTCCATGGGCCCGTTTTTGCAGGCGTAGGGATTGTCCAGGCTCATGTAGTAACTGTTCTCCGCCCCTTCCGGCTCCTCCTGGTCCATGTCGTCATAGTCGAGCCAGTGTATCAGGGACTCCACCGGGTCGCTGTCCTCCGCGTTGTTGCTGCGCAGCGCGAAGAAATTGTGCAGGGCGATGATGATCATCTCGTTGCGCCTTGGCGGGCCGCCGCCCGGGTCCGGCTGGATGATTGCGTTCAGGTTGATCTTCCCGTATTCGTCCGAGATGCTGGTGCGCATCATGGCCTCATTGATGGGCTCGAAGGGCAGGCCCTCCGACCATCCTGACGGGTCCATCATGCTGTCATATTCCGGCTCGCCGTTTTGCGATGTTTCGATTTGGTCATCGGCCAGCAGTGAAATGCCGTTGGCCACGGCGGACTTGGCGGCCAGGTAGGCCTCAAAATCCGAGCCCTGGTTCTCGGCGAGCGAGGCGGAAACCTGCATTTCGTAGAAGAAGCCCACAATGAGCACGGTGAGCAGCGCCACAAAGACGAGCGCCAGCACGAGGGCCACGCCCTCGCGCCCGCTGCGCGTGCCGATCCCGGGGCGGGGATCAGTTCTTCTTCTTGCTTTTGCCGTCATTGCTCTTGCTCTTTTTCGACTTGGTGTCTTTTGACAGGTCCCCGGAGGCCTCGGTGTCGGCCCGCAAATGGTTGAGGTCCAGGAACGGGCCCTCCAAACCGGCTCCGGTGGCCACGGGCATCATGACATCCACATCCGCCGATTCGGCCGGATCGTCGCCGCCGCCGCCCGCGGCGCGCTCCTCCTCAGAGCGGGGGAAGTTGGCCCGCACCCACACGGCCCACGGCAGGCGCTGCTCGCTGAGCGAGTCCCAGTCCGTTACCCATTCCTGTGACAGGCCGTCAAAGTACTGCACGTCAAAGGAGGCGACCGGAATCGCGCGCTGCACCATGGGCAGCTGGTCTGAACCGCTGACCGCGCCCCCGATGCCCTCCTCGTACGCGAGCGGCGATTCGGTGATCAGAAGCGCCATGCCCGGCCGCGACGGATCAACGCCGGGAAAGCCGGTGGCCGCCGCGTCCACGTCCGAGGGCGAGGTCAGTCTGTATTCCACGACCTTCATCACGCCCGGCAGTGCATACGCGCCCGGCATCGGCAGCGAGGTGCAGAAGCGCAGCGAGTCGGCGGGGCCGTACTGGCCGCTTTCATCGGTCCCGATGAGTTCAAACTCTTCCCGGATGCCTGCCGCGTCGGCGTAGATGGCGCCCAAATTTTCCGTCAGGTTGCGGTGCAGCGCCATTTTCTGGAGCATGATGTCCGCATTTTCGCGTGTGGCGGCCATGGTGTCGGTAACCGACACGAACGTGGCGAACACGATTCCCACGGCCACGGCCATCACGGAAACCGCCACAAGCAGCTCCAGCAGTGTGAATCCGCGCGCCCTCATGGCGACAGTTCCTTCTGGAACAGTGTGCCGCTCCGCGAGGAGGATCTGCCGCGCGAGGAGCTGCCAAAGGATGAACCGCCACGGGACGAACCGCTTCGGGACGAGGATGAGCCTTGTGCCGAACCCTTGCCGGAACTGCGCGAGGAACTGCCGCCCATTCGGCTCATGCCGCTCCTTCCGGACAGGCCGGAATTCGGTGCGCCGCTGCGCACCGCGGATTTGCCCGTAAGGTCCGCCCTGCTGGTTGACTGGTCGGTCGGCCCGGTGTTGTAAACGAAAAAGTCGAGCGACTTCTCACCGTCGGGGGTCTGCAGCCGCGCAGTCACCTGGTACAGTTGCGACAGTTCGTCGGCCCCGGCGGGCTGCGCGTCAAAGGCCCAGGTGTAGTCCGGATAGCGTCCGCCGAAATCACCGGACGCGCTCAGCGTGCCGGTCATCACCGCCACCTCGGCGCGCGCCACGGCGCCTTCGAGCAACTGGCGCTCCTCGACGGCGCCTTCCGCGTCAATCTGCAGGCGCATCGCCGACTGGTGCGCGCCGACCAGAACGAACAGGCCGGTGCCCAGGATGGACAGGGCCACCAGCACCTCGGCCAGGGTGAATCCCGCGCTGTTCCGGGTGCTCATAGGTCCAGTTTCCCCTGCCGGGCGCTGCCCCGGCCGGTCAGCGGATCCCAGTAGATGGTCATGTATTCGCCGTCGCCGTTGACGATGTGCATCGCCGCCAGGCTGGTGAGGCCCAGGGGGGACACCTCCACCTCGACGATACCCTTGGACAGCACCTCGCCGTCGCGCATGACGGCCGTGATGCGCACGCCCTCGGGCATCCTGTGCTTGGCCAGCACGCCGCCCTGCTGCTCCTCGGTGGGCTCATCCTCCTTCAGGGTGAACTTCTTCTCAAACAGCGGGCCAATCTCGTCCAGGATCCCCTCTTTGGGCTTTACGTTCTTCGCGCGCGTTTCGAGCGCCTGCCGGGCGAAGCGGCCAAACTTGTCGTTCATCTGCTGGTCGGCGAGATCTTGGTCAAACCCGCCCGGCAGCGCGCCCCGGAGGGAGGGGTCCATGTTCTTCTTGCCCGAGAGCAGGTCCGACATCTGCGATGACGACATCTTCGTTTCTTTCTTGGCCTTTGAAAGCATGGAGATCTGGTCCGGCGGCAGGGGGTTCCCGTCCGCGTCCGCCTCTGGCTCGGGATAGATGAGCCGGATGGAGGAATACTCCTGCTTGTCCAGGTCAAGGCGCACCTTGATGGGGGTCTTGAACAGCACCGCCTCGGCCATGGCCGCCGTGCCGTAGTTCGCGAGCCACCGGCCCTCCCCGTCCAGTTCGCCGTAGGAAATCAGCCCGAGGAACTGCGGCGCCGCAATGGACGCAACGACAGCGATGATCACCATCACCACGCAAAGTTCCAGCAGGGTGAAACCGCAGTCCGCGCCGCGCGGGGCGCGGCCGTCTCTGGGCCGGACAGGGTTCATGATGTTCCGGCCGACTTAGTCCGTGTTGGCAATGTCGGCGTCGTAGTCGCTGCCGCCCGGCGCGCCGTCACGTCCATAGGACACGATTTTGAAGTCCCGCGAGCCTTCCTTCTGGTACACATAGGCGTTGCCCCATGGATCCTTGGGAATCTTCTTCCCCTGCATGAAAGGCGCCACGTCATCCAGGGCATTGGGCAGCTTTCGGTTGTTCTTGAGCATGTAGGCCGTCACCGCGCCGCTCAGCGCCTTGATCTCGGTCTGGGCCTTGGCCTTGTCGGCGTCGTCGAGCGCGCCGAGCAGGTAGATGCTCGCCGTGGTGGCCAGGATGGCGATGATGGCGACCACCACCATCAGTTCGACCAGCGTGAAGCCGGCCGTGCCGCGTGTCCCGCGGCGGGGAGTGTTGTTATCGGTCATGGGTTTAATGCCCTCCTCCGATGTTGGTGCTCATTTGGAAAATCGGCAGCAGAATGGCGAGTACCAGGGTGCCGACGAATACGCCCATCACGATAATGATAGCAGGTTCAATCAGGGCCACGATGGCTTCGATGGTCAGGCGCACGTCCTCGTCAAAGGTGTCCGCCACCTGCACCAGCATGTTCTCCAGCTCGCCGCTGCGCTGCCCCAGTTCGATCATGTGGATCATCATCGGGGGAAACAGGCCCGTTTCCTTGAGCGGCTGGGCCAGGTCGCGCCCGCGGCGCACACCCGCCTTCACCTCGTCCATGGTGCCCAGGATGTGCGTGTTGTCAATGACCGTGTTCACCACCTCCAGCGCCGGCAGCATGGTCAGGCCGCTCTGGAGCATGATGCCCAGCGTGCGCGTGAACCGGGCGCTGGCCAGCTTCTGGTGCAGCGGGCCGTACAGCGGAAAGCGCAGCTTCATCCGGTCCCAGGTTCTGCGGCCCTGCTCCCGGGAAATCCAGAGCCGCCAGAGGAAGAAGACAAGCAGCACCGCGCCGATGATCAGGAACCACCAGTTGCCGATGAAGTCGCTCACCGCGATCATGCCCTTGGTCAACTGGGGCAGTTCCTGCTCCTGCTTTTGGAACAGCTTGGTGATGCGGGGCACGATGACGGTCATCAGGAACACGATGATGGCGAATGCGAAACAGCCCATGAACGCAGGGTAGGCCAGGGTTGAGAAGATCTGGGCCCGCAGTTTGGCGTTGCGCTCGAGGATGTCGGCGAGCCGAATCAGCACCTGCTCCAGTGCGCCGGACGATTCGCCCGCCCGCACCATGTTCACGTACAGGGCGGAAAAGACCCTAGGGTGCTCGCCCATGGCGTCGCCGAGACCCTTGCCGCTGTTCACCTTCTCGCGCACGTCGAAAATGACCATGCGCAGGCGCTGTTTCGTGGTTTGGTCAATCATGGCATTGAGCGCCTCGACCACCGGCATGCCGGCGCGCAGCAGCACCGAGAGCTGCCGCGTCATCATGGCGATGTCGCGCACGGACACGCGTCCGCGCGACTTGCGCCCCGTGCCGGGAAGCGCCGCGCCGGGCGCGCCGCTGTCCGCCCCCGCGCTCAAAAACGTGGGGTACAGATCCTGCTCGCGCAGCTTGCGCCGCGCCGTGGCCGCGTTGTCGGCGTCAATGACGCCGCTCACGTTCTTGCCCGTCGCCTTGGACAGCGCTTTGTATTCGAAGACGGCCATGGCTTACTCGACGACCTCCTCGACGAGGTCGTTCCGGGTCACGCGCAGAATCTCCTCGATGGTCGTCATGCCGCGCAGCACTTTCTGCGCGCCGTCCTCGCGCAGCGTTCGCATGCCCTCGCGGCGGGCCTCGCGCTTGAGCGCGTTCGAGTCGGCGCCCTTGAGCACCATTTCCTGAATCTTGGGCGTCATCACGAGCAGTTCAAAGATGCCGGTTCGGCCGAAATAGCCGCGGCCTGAACAGATGTCGCATCCCTTGCCGCGGAACAGTGTCGCCGCGCGCGGATCGGAGGGGGAGATGCCCACCTCCCGAAGCGCCGCGGGCTCGGCCGTGCAGGGCTCCTTGCAGTGGTCGCAAACGTGGCGCACCAGGCGCTGCGCCTGGATCGCGATGGTGGAGGAAGTCACCAGGAACGGCTCAATGCCCATGTTCATGAGCCGCGTCACCGCGCCGGCGCTGTCGTTCGTGTGCAGCGTGGCAAACACCAAATGGCCGGTCAGCGAGGCCTGCACCGCCATGTCGGCCGTCTCGGCGTCGCGGATTTCGCCCACCAGGATGATGTCCGGGTCCTGGCGCACGATGCTGCGCAGGCCCGCGGCGAAGGTGAGCCCGATCTTTGGGCGCACCTGGATCTGGCCGATGCCCGGGATCAGGTACTCGATCGGGTCCTCGACGGTGATAATGTTCTTGTCCGGCGAGTTCACGCGCTGCAGCGCGGCGTAGAGCGTCGTGGACTTGCCCGAACCGGTCGGCCCCGTGACCAGCATGATTCCGTGGGAACTCTGGATGAGCTTGTCCACCAGCTCGTGGTCGCGCTGGTCCATGCCGAGCTGCTCAAGGCTGAACAGGAAACTGCCCTTTTCAAGGATGCGCATTACCACCCGCTCGCCGTGGGCGATGGGGATGATGCTGACGCGGATGTCAATTTCCTTGCCGCTGAGCAGGATCTTGATGCGCCCGTCCTGGGGCAGGCGGTGTTCGGCGATGTTTAGGTTGGCCATGATTTTCACGCGCGAGATCACCGCCGCCTGCTGCGACCGGGGCACGGTAAACTTCTCGTAGAGCACGCCGTCAATGCGGTACCGGACGCGCACGCTGTGCTCGAACGGCTCCATGTGGATGTCGGAGGCGCGCTCGCGCACCGCCCCGGAAATCACCAGGTTGATGAGCTTGATGATGGGCGCCTCGTTGGCGAGGTCCAGCAGGTCGCGCTCCGACTCGGAATGATCCAGCGTGTGGACCTTTCCCTCGTCGTCGGTGTTCAGCGTGATGCTGTCAATCAGTTCGCCCGCGTTTCCACCCGCCTGCTCGAAGTAGCGGTCAATGATGTTCTGGATGTCGTCGCGACGGCAGAGCACCGGGCTCACGTCGCCGTCGAGCAGTTGCCGCAAATCGTCGAGCGGCAGCAGGTCCACCGGGTCGTTCAGGGCCACCAGGTAGGCGCCGTTCTCCTGGCGGTAGGGCACCATGTGGTACTCGCGGATGAAGCTGATGGGGACGCGGGTGGTGAGCGCGGGGTCCACGAGCCCGCGCAGGTCCGGCTCAAACGGCATGTCAAACTGCTCGCCCATGGCGCGCAGCAGGACGTCCTCCTCGATGTATCCCAGTTCGAGCAGCACCTCGCCCAGGCGTTTGGGCCGGATCTTCTGGAGTTCGAGCGCTTTCTCTATCTGTTCGGCATGGATCGATCCGTTTCGGATGAGGATGTCACCGATGCGCATGGGCTGTCCGTTTTCCATAATTACCTCGGCGCGTCTCCGCGCTTGAATTCCTGGGAACTGCGCCGGCCCGTGAGGGCTTCGGACTGGATCATGGTCGGCCGGTAGTTGTTGCGCAGATCGGCCTTGCGCTGCACCTTCTTGAAGAACCCCGCCTTGAAGAGCTCTTCCAGGTTCCTGTCGTAGTACTGGTTGACCTTGTGCTGGGTCAGGCGCTCCAGATCGGTGCCCTCCTTGATGATGTGGGGCGTCAGCAGGATCACCATGTTGCGCTTCGAGCGGTTGTCCGCCTTGCTGCCGAACATCCAGCCGATCACCGGAATGTCGCCCAGGATCGGCGGGCGGGTCTTCGAGCGGCTTGCGCTGTCGCGGATCAGGCCGCCGATCACGGCGGTGGATCCGTCCTTGACGAGGGTTTTGTTGGTGATGAGCGACTTGTTGATGGTCGGGCCGACCACGTCCACCGTGCCGACCTGCTTGGCGTCGGTGTCGGAGATTTCGATCTCCGACTCGACCAGCACGTTGTCGCCCTCGGAAATCTGCGGCGTGACCTTGAGCTTGACGCCGACCTCGGAGCGCTCGACGCGCGTGTAGCCGCCGTAGTAGCCGCCGGTGTAGCCGCTGTTCTGGCCGGCGGTGTTCTGCGTGCTGGTGCTGGTGATGAAGGGCACCTCCTGGCCGACCATGATGCTGGACTCTTCGTTGTCCACCGTGACCAGGCTCGGGGAGGAAAGCACCTCGAGATTGGTCAGTTTCTCGATGGCCTGCAGCAGCAGCGGGACAAAGGGGACGCGCACCTTCGTCTGCGTCCCGTCCGTGTTGGTGATGGTGGTGATGTAGTCGCTGTAGATGCCGGTGGTGAGGCCGCCGCCGGAGCCCTGCTGGAGCAGCGAGTTGGCCAGCCTTGCGCGCGCGCCGCCCGCAATGGTCGTCGCGGTCGCCGCGGCGTTCTTGGCGATGTCTATGAGGTTGCTGGTGTCGGTCTCGCCGAAGCCGCTGCGCCCGTTCAGGGCCGACGCATTCACCTCCAGCGAGTAGTCGTTGCTGATCGTCACATCCAGCACCGAGGCGTCAATGCCCACCTGCCGCTGGGGCAGATCAAGCCGCGCGATGAACGCCTCAAGCAGTTTGTAGTCCTGCGGCGCCGCCACGATCAGCAGCGAGTTGGTCGCGTCATAGCGGTTGACCTGCACCTTCTGCTCGAAGGGCTGGACGTCCGTGGCGCCTCCGCCCCCGCCCCCGCCGCCCGAAGGCATCGGCGCGGCGCCGCCGGGGGCGCCGCCCCCGCCCCCGCCGCCCGTGGCCTGCTTGCGCGGGGCCATGCCGACCAGCGGCTGAATCGCCTGTTCCACGATCTCGGCGTCCGCGTTCAGCAGTTGGTAAATGTGCAGGTTGTTTGCCTCGTAGGGGGTCGGCGAGTCCAGGCGGTTTACCAGGTCGCGCACCTTGGCCATGTTGCCCTCGGACGCCACCACGATGAGCGAATTGAGCCGCTCGTCGGGCACCATGCGCAGCACTTCCTGCCGCGCGCCGATGACCTGGGAGCCGGCGCCCGGCGCTGAGGTCGGGCGCGTGCCGACGCGCACGGGGCGCACCGGCTGCGGGGCCGCCATCTGGGGCTGGCCCGGCCGCGGCATGCCGCCGCCCTGGCCGCCCTCCTCGCCCAGCACCTGGGTGATCTGGTTCATCAGCACCTCGGCCCGGGTGAACTCAAGGGTGAAAATCTCCGTTGAAGTGCTCAGGCCGGGAACATCGGCCTCCTCAAGAAAGGACAGCATGCGGCGTATGCCGTCGGCTATGTCGGTCATGATGAGCGTGTTTGTCGGGGCGTACACGTCTATCTGGGCGTTGGTGGTGCCCAAGATTTGCAGCGCGCGCTGGATTTCCGCGCCGTCGGCGTATTTGATGGTGACGATGTGGGTCGAGAAGTCGTCAAAACCCTTTTCGGGCTTCCCCCCACCGCTGATAAGAGGGGTCTTCGCGGACTTGGTCGCGTCGGCCGTCGGGATGATCTTGACCAGATGGCCGTCCACGCTCTGCACCATCGAGTAGCCGCGCGTGCTCAGGATGGATTCCAGCACCTGGTATGCCAGTTCCGGCGGAATGCGGTCATGGGTGATCAGCGTCACGGTCATGGAGGAAATGTTCGAGTCAACGTCGAAATTGCGGCCTGTGAGCTTGCCGATGGCCTCAACCACGTCGTACAGCGGCGCGTCCCGAAAATCAAACGAGACCGGTTCGGCGGCCTTCTCGCCCGTCAGTTCGTCGTTGGGCTGGGGCGGCTTCTCATTCCCGGTGGGTGTCCGCGGCGGCGGCGCCGCGCCTGCGCCCATGGTCCGGCGAATGCCGGACGCGCCGGGACGCACCGGTGCCCCGGGCATTGGACGCGAGGAACGGGGGGCGCCTCC
>CALDSM010000025.1 GCA_937923585.1 uncultured bacterium | reverse complement strand
CATAAGCGGCCGTTCCGACTTGCAGGCGGTCCACCTCGACTCCGTCCATCCGGCAGGAGGACAGGGCGCTTTCGATCAGGGCGCGTTCCGCGAGCGTTCTCAGTCGCTGGGGAGCCTGGGCCAGGTAAATTTGCTGTCTGCCGCGCGCCTCGCCTAGGTCGGCCAGATGCCATGCCGTGGCCATGGGAACGGCGGCAACGCCTCTGGAAAACATGCGGAGTGTCATCATGGTCTCGGTCTCCGGGCAGGGCGGCACCGCCCGCGGCGCCCATGGTAGGCGCCAAAACAAAAAGGATCAAGCGCAATGCATGGCTGTCCGCGCGCGCCTACCGCAGCGTCTTGCGGAAGCGCATGGACGCGAGCAGAATGATGAAGACACCCATGCAGGCGAGCACGACCCCGTTGTGCCATAGGTCCCAGAAGCCGGCGTCGCGCAGAATGATGCCGCGCAGCACGCGCAGGAAATAGGTGACCGGCACCGCCTGGCCTATGTAGTAGAGCACCTTGGGCATGGTTTCCTGGGGGAACATGAACCCGGACATCAGGAAGGAGGGCAGCAGCACGAGAAAGGCCATTTGAAGCGCCTGTATCTGGTTCTCGGCGAAGGTGCTGATCAGCAGGCCCAGGGCCAGCGTGGTGAAGAGAAAGATGAGGGTGAATCCGGCCAGCAGCACGAGGCTTCCCGCGATGGGCACCTGGAACACGAAGCGCATCAGCGTCAGCACGAAGGTGGCCTCGAAAATGCCGATGACACCAAAAGGCACGAGTTTGCCCAGAAGCAGCCCAAGCCGCGACACGGGGGTCACCATGAGCTGCTCCAGCGTGCCCTGCTCCTTCTCGCGCACGATGGAGAAGGCGGTGAGCAGCGTGATCACGACCTGAAGAATCACCCCCACCAGCGCGGGCACCATGAAGTTGGCCGTGCGCATGTCCGGGTTGAACAGCACCCGGTTGCGCGTGTCGATCGCCAGGACCGGCGCGCCGCCGAGCGTTTGGCCCACGATCTTCATGGACGTGAGCAGGCCGATGGCGTTGCTGGTGCTCAGCGCCTGCATGGCCGAGGTCGAGTCGCTGCCGTCAATGAACACCTGCACCTGCGCGCTCTTGCCCTCCAGCACCCGGTCGGTGAAGTCGGGTGAGATCTTGATGCCCACCTTGGCGCGCCCGGACACAATCTCCCGGTTGAGTGCTTCGTCCGACTGGACATGTTTCACGACTTTGAAATAGCCCGAATTCGCGTAGGCCTCGACCAGTTCACGCGCGTTCCTGCGCCCGTCGAGATCGTACACCACGGTCGGGATGTGTTTGATGTCCAGATTGACCGCGTACCCGAACATGGTCAGTTCCACGGCCGGAATGCACAGGATCAGGAACAGTGTGATCGGATCGCGCAGGATGTGCCGCGTCTCCTTGTAGACGATGGCGGAGAGGCCCCTAAACATGGGCGTTCTCCTGCGCGCGCTCGTAGGCGCGCTGGCGCGTGAGCGTCACAAACACGTCCTCCAGCGTGGCGGGGATGGGCTTGGCCTCGGCGCCGGGAAAGCCGCCGCTTTCGAGGTCGGCGATGAGCTGCCCGGTGCAGCCGTGATCGGCCAGCACGTGCAGCACGTCGGCGAAGATGGTCGCATCATGCACATAGTCGAAGTTGTTGAGCGTGCGCATGGCCGCGGCCACGCTGGGCACGCGCACCTCCAGCCGCACGGCGCCGTTGGGGGTCACGTCGGGCAGCCGCTTCAACTCGGCAGGGGTGCCGTACACAATGAGTTTCGAGTAGTAGATGTAGCCGATGTGGCTGCACCGCTCCGCCTCGTCCATGTAGTGGGTGGTGACGAAAAAGGTCACGCCGCGCCCCGCCAGGTCGAACAGCAGGTTCCACAGGTCGCGCCGGGCCACGGGGTCAATGCCCGCCGTGGGCTCGTCCAGGAACATGAGCCGGGGGCGGTGTACCAGCGCGCAGGCCAGCGCGAGCCGCTGTTTCCAGCCGCCCGAAAGGGTTCCCGCCAGTTTGTTTCGGTGGTCTTCGATGCCGACGATGTCAATCACCTCTTCCATGCGCGCCACCCGCTCGCGCCGCGGGATGCCGTAAATCTTGGCGTAGAAGCGCAGGTTTTCCATGACCGACAGGTCTTTGTAGAGGCTGAACTGCTGGGACATGTAGCCGATGCTGCGCTTGACCGCCTCGCTGTCGGCGTACACGTCCTTGCCCAGCACGGTGGCGTGGCCGCCGGTGGGCCGAAGCAGGCCGCACAGGATGCGCATCAGCGTGGTCTTGCCCGACCCGTTCGGGCCGAGGAAGCCGAAGATGTCGCCCTCCAGCACGTCCAGGTTGACATGGTCCACGGCCGTGAAAGTCCCAAAGCGCCGTGACACGTCTTCGGCGTGGATGATAACGGGCCGGTCCTCGATGGGATTCTCCGCCACAGGCTATCTCTCCGGAACGCCGGGGACGTGGGCGGTCACGGTCATTCCGGCGCGCAGTTTGCCGCCGTTGGAATTGAGGCGCAGTTTCACACCGAACACCTGCTGGACGCGCTCCTCCTGGGTCTGGAGGTTGCGCGGCGTGTATTCGCCCTCGGAGGCGATGAAGTAGACCTCGCCCTCAAAGCGCTCGCTGCCGTGGGCGTCCGCCGTTAGCGCTATTTTCTGGCCCAGTTTGATCTGGCCGAGCACGGCCGCCCCCATGTAGACCGTGACTTTCAGGTCCTCGGGATCAATGATGCGCGCCACCGCGCCGGGCTTTACCAGGTCGCCGGGGCGCACGTCGAGCGATTCCACCACACCCTTGCACGGCGCGATCACCGTCATTTCGCGCAGATTGACCCTGGCGCGCTCCACTGCCGCCGCCGCCGCGTCGCGTGCGGCTCTCGCCGCCGCCTTGTCCTCGTCGCGCGGGCCGCGTTTCACCTCGTCCAGCATGGCCTTGGCCCGCTCGAAGTCGGCCTTGGCCATCGCGATCTCCTCGTCGCGCGCGCCCTTGTTCAGGGCGTCCAGTTTTTCCTTGGCCACTTTATATTGGGCGGCCATGGTGTCCATGGCGGTGCGGACCCGGTCATACTCGCTCTGCGACACCGCGCCGCTCGCATACAGCTTGTTGATCCGCTCATAGTCGGCCTTCGTGTTGGCGCTCTGCGCCGCCGCGGCGTCGGCCGCCGCGCGCGCCGCGCGCTTGTCCTCGTCACGCGCGCCGTTTTCAAACATGCGCAGCCGCTCTTCGGCGGCGCGGGCCGCCGATTCGGCCTGGTCGAGCTGTTCCGCCGTCGCGCCGGCTTCGAGTTTGGCCACCAGCGACTCGGCGCGGGCCAGGTCCGCCTCGGCCGCCTGCAGCAGGGCCTTTGCATCCGAGTCTTCCAGCCGCAGCAGCACGTCGCCCGCCTGCACGGAATCGCCCTCGCGCACCGGCACCTCGGCCACGCGCCCGCCGACCCGCGACCCCACATCCACGCCGTTGCCCTGGATTTGGCCGGTAATGGCCATGCCCCTGCCCTGCATCGGCTCGCAGGAGCACAACGCCAGAAGGCATAACACCGCAGGGACGATTCTCAACAGGACTCTCTTGCGCACGCGCTTTCTCCTGGTGACAGACGGTCCAAAAAGGGACACACTGCACACGGGGGTGTCAGTTGGTCGTGAAGGACTACCGCTGTCATCGCGGGCAAAACGCGGCAATCCCAGTTTTCAGAACCGCAAATCCGGACTCAACCATTCCGGCGCGGTTTAAGGAACCATCTTCCGCAACAACCCAAATTATGCCAAATAGTACCCTCATAGTCCATCCTTGTCACAATCCACGCGATTACAGTGACTTGCTCGACGCGGTGCCGGGTTCTTACTGATACGCTCGGCCTCTTCCACGACATCTTCCGCTTGACAGCGCGGCACCTATAGGATACAATGAATGTACATTCAGAATTGAATTCTGATTCAATCAGCCGCACTGTCGGCAATGTATTCACTCAATTCGGATATTAAGACAATGAGCCAACAAGCGGACTCAGCGATTTTGGACGGCGCGGAAAACGTGTTCGGATGGAAGGGATACCGGAATACGACAATGGAGGCTATCGCCCGGGAAGCCAAGGTTTCGGTGGGGTCTCTCTACAACGGCTTCAAGAATAAGGACGACCTGTATGCCCAAGTTGCACAGCGAATCGGCCGGGCCGCTGTCAGTCGAATCGAGCCGCTGCTCGATTGCGCCGATCCGGAGGAAGCTGTCTTGGAGATGATCCGGCTGCGCGTGCATAACCATGCCCGTGACCGTCTCTTCTTTCAGCCGTTCTCATTTCCCGCCTACTTGAGCGTCCAGCCCGAGCCAGCGCGACTTGGCGAAGAGACAAACCGGCTCTATCAGCAGTATGTGGAACTGGTTGACCGGATTATTGCCCGCAGTTTTGCCCGGGCAGGGCAGGAGGTGCCCCCGGGCGTGAATATGGCGGCCAGTCTTGAAGGAATGATCACGGCCCTGGTCGAGCATTGGTCCGACGGCGGCCGAACCGAGAATCTGTCGAGAATCACGCACCATTTGAGGGCGCTGTTGCTTAACGGGCTAGACGCTGCGGCCGACGGGAGCCAGTCCTCTGTGTCAGGCAAGGCAGTCCTGCCGAGATCGGTGTACATAAGCCGCTATGACCTGGACCGTCTCACGGAGCTTATCAGTGTCGTGCGCGCCTTCGGAAAACAGGACTGCCAGCAGGACGCGGATGCACTGGCAGAGGAGCTGAAACGCGCCCGGGTCACCAACCCAAAGGAGGTGCCGCCGGACGTGGTCACTATGAACTCGAGAGTGCGCGTCACAAACATGGGCAGCGGCATGGATCAGATATACAGCCTGGTCTTTCCGAAAGACGCCGAGTCGGGCGGCGACAGCGTGTCTGTTTTGACCGCGTTTGGAACCGCACTGCTTGGCCGGCGCGTGGGTGATGTGTTCTCGCTGGGTTCCGGGCATGACGCCCTCATATACCAGGTGGGTCAAATCATGTACCAGCCGGAGGCCGCAGGGGACTATCACCTGTAGTCATGCGGAACATCTTCTGCAACCACGATGGAGAGCACCGGAACATGGCGAAGCAAATTCACGTCACGGCGCAGGACAGGCATCGGCTCCTGAATTACCTTGAAGCGCTCAAGCGGGACCCAGACAAGCGGGATCTGCCGCACATAAAGTATCTGGAGAATGAAATTGCCCGCGCGCACGTCATTCTGGACCTGTACAAGACGCCTGGGGACATGGTTACCATGCGTTCGCAGGTGCTGCTGAAAAACATGTCCACGCAGGAGGAATTCCTGTGCGCCTTGGTCTATCCGTCCGAGCAGGCTCCGGAGACGGGGCGTATTTCGGTTCTGACGCCGCTGGGCGCGGCGATGCTTGGATACCGGGTGGGAGACACCTTTGAAGCCGAACTGCCCAAAGGACGGACGCAGTTCCTGGTCAAAGCGATTGCTTACCAGCCCGAATCCGCGGGCGATCATGATCTTTAGGCTCGGAAAGGAAAAGTCCTGTGCCGGACCGCCTGCTGCGCGCCGCGCCGCGGCGTCTCCACGGAGTGCCTGAACGAACAGAAGGAAGGCTTCGGTAATGAACGCTGGGAAACTCGAAGAACACATTCGCGCGCTTGCAGCACTGCCGGAGACAGAAGCGCCCATCATCAGTTGCTATGCCGAAATTGCAGGCGGGCGCGTCAAAGACCCGAAGATGTGCGACGGGCAAATGAACGCTCTGAAGATGGGGCGGACATGCGTGGAGGGGCGGCTGATTGATGATGCGCTGTCGCCCGTGCGTTTGCTGCTGTCGGGCAATCTGGAAGCCGATTCCAAAGGACTGGCGGTCTTTTCCCGCGCGGGACAGGAGCCCTATCTTCTGTTCCTCCAGTTCCGGGTTCCCCTGCCGACATGGATTACCGCGGGCAAATTTCCCAGCATTTTTCACCTGGTGGAAATGAAGGACACCTACGAACGCTATGTTGTGATGCTCGGCACGCGCGAACGCGTTCGCATTTTCGAGATCAACCTGGGCGAACTCACGGAGCATGCGCGCATGGAGGCCGCCGGCCTGGGCAGGGGACAGGGAGAGAAATGGAGCAAGGAGCATTATCAGCGGCGCACGCGGGAAAACCAGCGCAGATTCGTCAAGGAACAGATCAAGGTCCTCGCCCGCCTTTTTGAGGCGGGCAACCACAGGCATCTCATTCTCGCCGGTCATCCTGCCGTGACCGCCGGAATACGCGAGGAGCTTCCCCCGGAATTGGCCGAGAAGCTCGAGGATGTGGTGAGAGTCTCTGAGAAAGGGCACTGCTCCGGCATAGTGGAGGCGACCATAAAGGCGTTTGTGGAGGCGGAGGAACGGGCCTCGCAGGAGGTGGCTGAAAGCCTGGCGCGGCAGGTCCACACCGGCGGACTGGCGGTGGTCGGGGGAACAGCTTCCCTTGAGGCGCTGCGCCGAAACCAGGTGGACACGCTCGTGCTTCTGAACGACTACAACCCCGGGTCCGTGTGGTTTTGCCGCACCTGCAACAGCGTTGACGCGGGGCACCAGCCGCAGGCGCCATCCACCTGCACTTGCTGCGGTGCCGAAGGGGCGGAGTATCTGGACCTGAAAGAAGAGTTGGTGCGCATCGCCGAAAAGCATCACTGCGCAGTCGAGGTCGTTAACAAGAGCAATTTTCTGGCCGAGGCGGGGGGCGTCGGCTGTTTGCTTCGTTATCGAAATCCGTAATGCAAGATGGGACACGTATGGCACTTGAAAGGCTGGTTGTGCGGGCCTGCCGGCATCTTTCACACGGGGTTTCGGGTGATGAGGAGCCAACGTGGGCAGCATTCGTGCATCGTGGGGTGGACATTCCTGTCTGCCGGTTTGATTTCAAGACGATAAGGGCAGGAATGTCCGCCCCACGATGCACCGTCTATACGGCCGTCCAGTCTTCCAGCCGTATCGCCAGGGCGAACACATTCTCCGGCACATGGCCCAGGCGAGTTGCGTCTTTCTCGGTGATCACCGTCATCCATGGTCCAGTAAGCAGTTCCGACGGAATCACTGCGTGGTCACGGAGAGCGCTCCGATGCACCAGTTCTAATCCCAGCGCCTCGAGCGCGCGGAAGAACGACTCGGGACTTCCGATGGCGCATACCGCCGCGACTGGACTTTTCCCAAACGCTTCGGGGGCGAAAGCCGCACCGTCGGACAAACGAATCAACGCCACAGGCGCATGACAGGTGAACCGAACGGGCGCGTTGGGGCAGCGGTGTTGAATGACGGCGACGGTGGTGTCCAAGTCTGTTGCCTGGTCACATCGGGTGAGGATAACGTGCGTTGCCCGATCCATCGCGGACAGCGGTTCGCGCAGGATGCCCCGTGGCAGAATGTGGCCGTTTCCGAAGGGATTGACTGCATCCACCACCAGCACGTTCTCGTCGCGCTCCAGTGCGATGGCCTGGTAACCGTCGTCGAGCAGGATCACATCGCAGCCCTGCTTGATGGCCGCCAGCGCACCCGCCACCCGATCTGCGGAGCGCACAATCCACGCCTGCGGCACGCGCCGGGCAATCATCGCAAGTTCGTCACCCAATTGCCGCGCATCGGGAGCGCTTTTTGGGGGATGCACCAGCGGCTCGGCTACCCGCGCCCCGCCGTAACCGCGGCTCAGCACCGCAACAGTATGGCCTGCGGCAATCTCCTGTTCGGCGCGTTCAATGACGGCCGGGGTTTTGCCCGTGCCCCCGGCGGTGATGTTGCCGAAACTGATCACCCGCGCATCCACACGGACACGCGGTCCGCGCAGTTTGCACCGCATACCCGCGCGCTGCACCCAGGAGGCCGCGCCGAGCACCGCGCCCAGCAGCCCGTCCACGGGTTCGCCCCGGCGTATTCTGTCGGCCAGGCCGCTCACTTGGGCGCAAACCGCTTGCCGCTGAACTGGCGCACAAGCCCCTTCAATTCGAGCATGGTCAGCGCGCTAAGCGCCTCCGACACGGGGATGCGGCAGGTCAGCGCGATTTCATCCACATAAGAGCCGTCCGGGTTGTGTAAATGGTGGCTGTACCGATTTAAGCCCATTTAAGCTGTTGCGGAAATCCCGATGCTGCGCCTTGTCCCCATATTTGTCCTCTGAACTCAGCAACTCCTCATCGGTATAACCGGAGCGAATCCTTTCTACCATTATCTGCCGCGCAGCTTCGTCGGCGCTGTAGTCAACCCGCCAGGTGCGGTAGGCGATTTCCCAATGTGTGCCGCCAAGCTGTCGGATGCGCTTGCGTCGCTGGTCGAGGGGGTGTTCGCGGAGTTGTTGCTGGAGGAAGGCGCGGATTGACTGAATGCCCGCCTGCTCCAACCAACCAAGTTGCTGTTCGGCTTCCGGGCCAAAGCCCACTTCCCACAGGTCTTTGGCCGCGTCCTCGACCCAGCCGCACTTTGCCTCGGGAAAGCTGTCTGCGTAGGGGAGATAGGGCTTGATGTCGAGGATGGGCGTGCCATCGAGGAGGTCATGGGGGCCGATGGTCACGCGGAGGCCTTTAATCGAGACAAGTTCCACACCAGAGAGGCCTATGGGGTTGGGGCGGTAAGGAGCACGGCTGGCGAAGACGCCGACTTTGCGGGGAGCCCGCGGCGGCTGGGTCTTGGGTTTCCAGTTAAGGTTGTGGTGGAGGACGTAAATGAGCCAGACATGGGAGAATCCATCGAGATCCTGCAGGGCCTGCTCGTAATCGTGACCTTTCTCCAGCAGAATATAGCCGCCGCTTGATACTGCGATGGTTGACTGGCGCGCGGCATCGTAGGGGTGTCGCGCGGCGCAGTGGAATGTTCCAATGGGCTCAAAATCCATGGAGAGTCTTTCTTAACTGAGCAAGCGGGTCAGTGAATGTGAAGCGGATGGAGGCCCCGTGCATACTCCTGGTCTTCCAGCCGGATTGTCAGCGCAAACGCGTTGTCTGGAAAGTGGGACAATCGGGCTGCGTCTTTCTCTGTGATCACGATGCCGTGGGGTCTTTGCAGTAGTGCGTCGGGGACCGCCGCGTGGTCGGCCAATGCGGTCCGTTCGAGTAGTGTGATTCCCATCGCCTCGAGCGTGGTGAAGAAGGACTCGGGGTGGCCGATGGCGCATACGGCTGAAACGGGTTTTCCCCGCAACGCCTCCAAAGGAAACGTTTCACCGTCGGACAGCCGTATGAAGCCCACGGGCGCGTGGCGGGTGAACCGTACAGGCGCAGTGGGGCAACAGCGCCTAATTGTCGCCACGGTGGCGTCCAATTCCATGGCCTGGTCACATCGGGTGAGAATCACGTGCGTTGCCCGATCCATCGCGGACAGCGGCTCCCGCAGGATGCCTCGCGGCAAGATGTGGCCGTTTCCGAAGGGATTGACTGCATCCACCACCAGCACGTTCTCGTCGCGCTCCAGTGCGATGGCCTGGTAACCGTCGTCGAGCAGGATCACATCGCAGCCCTGCTTGATGGCCGCCAGCGCACCCGCCACCCGATCTGCGGAGCGCACAATCCACGCCTGCGGCACGCGCCGGGCAATCATCGCAAGTTCGTCACCCAATTGCCGCGCATCGGGAGCGCTTTTTGGGGGATGCACCAGCGGCTCGGCTACCCGCGCCCCGCCGTAACCGCGGCTCAGCACCGCAACAGTATGGCCTGCGGCAATCTCCTGTTCGGCGCGTTCAATGACGGCCGGGGTTTTGCCCGTGCCCCCGGCGGTGATGTTGCCGAAACTGATCACCCGCGCATCCACACGGACACGCGGTCCGCGCAGTTTGCACCGCATACCCGCGCGCTGCACCCAGGAGGCCGCGCCGAGCACCGCGCCCAGCAGCCCGTCCACGGGTTCGCCCCGGCGTATTCTGTCGGCCAGGCCGCTCACTTGGGCGCAAACCGCTTGCCGCTGAACTGGCGCACAAGCCCCTTTAGTTCAAGCATCGTCAGCGCGCTCAGCGCCTCCGATACCGGGATACGGCAGGTTAGCGCGATTTCATCCACAAAAGAGCCGTCCGGACTGAGCATGGACAGAATGTCCGATTCCACCGCCGACACGGTTGGACGCGGCGCGGCTTCCTGCAATGTGGGACAGCTGCCCCCGGCTGTCCTGCTGCGCGTGGGTTTCCTCTCCGGCTTCTCCTCCATCGGCAGCGACAGCTGCGATTCTTCCGGCGGCGGCGGGGGGGGCTGGTAGGCCGCAGTCGGCAGGTTCAACTCAACGACTACGTCGTTGACCGTTTCAACCAGCTTGGCCCCCTCGCGGATGAGCGCGTGCGGGCCCATGCTGCACGGATGCCCCGCATGGCCCGGCACGGCGAAGACCTCGCGGCCCTGTTCGGCCGCGTGGCGGGCGGTGATCAGCGCGCCGCTGGTTGGTCCCGCTTCCACCACAATCAGGCCCAGCGCCAGTCCGCTGATGACCCGGTTGCGGCGGGGGAAATTATTGGACATCGCGGGCATGCCCATGGGAAACAGCGACACCACCGCGCCCTTGCGGATAATCTCCTGCATCAGGTCGGCGTGCGCGGCGGGAAACACCTGGTCCACGCCCGAGCCCAGGACCGCGATGGTGCGTCCGCCCGCCCTGAGGGCGCCCCGGTGCGCCGCCGCGTCTATACCTTCGGCCATCCCGCTGACGACCGTGACGCCCCGCGCCGCCAGGTCCGCGCCCAGCCGTTCGGCCATGCCCAGCCCATAGTTGGTGGGTTTGCGCGTGCCGACAATGGCCACCGCGTACTGGTCCGTCTCCAGCAGTTCGCCCCGAACAAACAGCGCCAGCGGCGGATCGTAAATCTCCGCAAGATGCGGCGGATAAGCCGGGTCGTCCATCGTGACCAGTTTGGCGTCGAACTGGCGCATCATCCGTTCCTGCGCCTCAACGTCCACAAATTCGCGGTACTGATGGATGCGCTGCGCCACGGCCGGGCCGACAATCTCGGCCAGTTCCCCCTCGGAGGCGCGCAGCGCCGATTCCGGCCGCACAAACCGCGCCAGCAGACGGATAAACAGCGTCGAACCCACTCCGGGCACAAGTGCCAGCGTCAACCACTGCCGTTGCGATTCTGTCAGTTCCATGTCATCACCCCTCACTCACATCCCGTTCTACCCATGCCTTCTTCTTGCTCTTGCTCTTGCTCTTTATCTTGCTCTTGCTCCATTTCGAGAATTATGGACCTGCCGATACTGGTGGACAAACCTCATATAGTTTTAAGGGTTCTTAACAATTTCAAGCAAGATTACGAGCAAGAGCAAGAGCAAGAACGAAGGACAGCGCAACGCCAAATAGTCCCTATATTCTACTCCGGAAACGGTTCCACCTGAGCCTGACCCCGCTTCTCGCCGCCTTCCTGCAGCCAGCGTTCCCACGGCTCCGGACTGGTTCCGAAGTTCTGCCCCGTCTTCTCGTGCAGCAGTTTCGCCGCGAGCGTGTTCAGCGGCGTGTTCACCCGCATGATGTCAATCAGCGCCGGGATGGATTCATTCTCCGCCCACCGGCCGATACTGCGCGCCGCCTCCTGCTCCGCCATGCGTCCGGCGCCGCGTTTGCCCGATGCCGTTTCAAACACCGCGCGCCGCGCCGGCGGGGTGTCCAAATCCGCCAGCGCCCGCACGGCCACAGTCTGAATGGTCGTGTCCTGATGGGTCAGCATTGCCTCCCAGTCGCGCAGCGCGCCGGGCGAACGCAGCATGGAAAGCGCCACCGCACTGGTCTCCGCCAGGTCGTCCTGTCCGGCCTGCGCGCATTTTGCCAGCAGCGGCGCCGCCCCTTCCACTCCGGAACGGCCCAGGAAATAGGCCGCGGCGCGGCGGTGGCGCGGCGCTTCCAGTTCCGTTTCCAGTGTGGCCGTCATCATCTTCTCCAGCCGGGATCCCAGCCGCGGCAACGCCGCGTCCAGCGGACGGACCCGGTCCTCCGTTCCCCAGGCCAGGGTGCGGATGACGTAGGCGAACAGGTCCTTCTCCGGGCAACGGTCCAGCGCGCTCCAGGCCGCCTGTTGCACGGACGGGGTCGGGTCCTGCGCGGCAAAGAAGAGCCGCTCCAGGTCCGATGCCTTGGCCTCGTCCAGCGGCAGCATCTCCAGCGCCCGCGCCCGCGCCTCCGGTTCGTTCGAGTCGCGCATGCGAAAGAGCAACGCCTGCGCCTCCCAGTCCGGGGCGGGACTCTTCCATAGTTTTTCGCCCGAGGTCGGCGTGCGCCGCCCGTCCGTGCCGTGATACACCGGGGGTATCCTGGGGGATTGCACCGCCGTCCCGTCGGCGGAAACAGGCACTGTGTCGCGTCCCGGCACCACCGGCGGTTCGGTCTGCGCCGCAGCGGCCAGTGTCCTGCAGGAGAGCAGCAGGACCATGTCCAGCCGCGTGGTCCGGAGCCGTTTGGGATTGGCTGCGGATTTATCAGTAGCCTTGAGAGCCGTTGTCATGTCCGCATTTTCATCCATTGATCGCAGGTTGGTCAACCTGGCCGGACAACAGCACATCAAGCCGTCCACTGGATGAGACGATGTGGACGGTATGACCGGCCGGAACGAAAACACGATTCCCTCGCGGGACGGGTTCATGCCGCCTTACAGTTGCGGTTTACCCTGAACATCCCCGTTCTCTCGTTTCAATAGTGCGTTTTTCCCCTTTCCTGCCTTGTTCTTTTCTGGGAATGATTCCTGATACTGATTGGTTTACTAAAGCACCATGACATGACACAGGTCGCCAAACCCTCCAGATGCGACCAAGTCCCCAAAGGCGGACGCAGGTGAAAGTAAGAGTTGTATTCACCTCGCGTCCGCCCCCTCCTTTTGGACCACGATTCAAGACTTTACATTAAAAGCAGAATAATTGAAATAACGGTATTTGTCGGGAACCTATTGACAAGTTCATGATATTAATGTACAGTATGCAAAGTTCCGACGTACCTAGCAGGCCTTCTGCATGTTTCCGAAGGTTTCCGGCACGTGTTCACGTGTCGGCCTCATCTAATTCCTTTGTTGAAGGCTTGAGAAACCCGAAAAGCAGTAAAGCATGTGGTGTCTTGCCCGAGGCGGGCACCGCGCAAGGAGAATGAATTATGACGTTGCGACTGGCCACCGGCTTGTGGGTGTTTTCAAACGCGCAGGACGGTTTTTGCAGTGAAGGCTATCGGGATGTGCCGCGCACGGCGGACGTGCTTTCGACCATTGCCAAGTTGAAGGGCATCAAAGCGGTCGAAATCCGCCAGAATGACATTACCAACGAAATGCCGGTGAAAGAAATGAAGCGGCTGCTCAAGGACTACGGGCTGGCCTGCTCCTGTGTCGCCGCAAGTCTGAGCCATTCCCGGCGTTTCGCGCTGGCTGGCTTCGGCCACCAGCACCAGAAGACGCGCAATGCCGCAATTGACGAGGGCCGCAAGGCAGTGGACATCGCCCGCGCGCTGGGAACCACCGAGGTGGTGCTGCGGCTGTTCACCGACGGGTTTGATTATCCGTTCCACGTGGACTACACAACCCATTGGAACACCGTGATTTCCTCCATCAAGACCATCGCCAAGTATGCGTCGCCCGACGTGAACGTGGCCATTGCCTACAAGCCCCGCGACCCGCGCAAGCGGCTGACCATCGCCTCGGTGGGCAAGGCCCTGTCTATGTGCCAGGAAATCGCCATGAAGAACGTCGGCGTTGGGCTCAATTTCTCCCACGCGCTGATGGCCGGCGAAAATCCCGCCGAATCCATTGCCTTTCTGACCCGCGCCAGCAAACTCTTCCAGGTTTACTTTAGTGACGGCTACCAGCTTTGGGACGACAACATGGTTCCCGGCGCGCTGCACCTGTGGGAGACCATGGAGGCGCTGTTCTATCTCAAGGCCAGCAAATTCAAGGGTTATGTGACCATTGACATCCAGCCCCAGCGTATCGAGCCGACCCACGCGCTCCAGATCGCGATGGGCAACCTCTCGATTCTCTGGAAGAAGCTGGAGAAACTCGATGCGGCCGAACTGCGCAAGGCCCAGAAGACGCTTGACGCCACCGAAAGCCAGCGCATCATCCGCCGGGTCATGCTGGGCTAGCCGGCATTTCGAAGGACACGCCCGCGCCGGGTTGCCCCAAAAGGGTTGCCCGGCGCGTTTGTTTGTGCCGGAGTTGCGGCCTCGTTTACTCTGTTGCATGAAAGCGGGGTGCGATTTGCCCCGACAACGGTGGAAGGCAGATGTCAAAACGGCATTTCTCAAAATTGGTGGCGGTTTCAGTCCTGTTGCTGCCGGTGCTTGCCTGGGCGCAGGATCCGTTCTCTCTGGCCCGCGAGAAGATTGAGCGCTACAAGCAGGCCGCGACGGCGGCCGCCGCGCCGCCCATGGCACCCATTGCGCACCGCGAGCCGCCGAACCGCAATGATTTGCTGGACGCATTCGGATTGTTCCAGGGTGCGGGCGCCGACGAGACCAAAGACGCCAAGGTGCGCAAAGAATACGCCGAACTGCTCAGCCTGCTGGGCTACTACGACCTCGCCGCGGCGCAGTTGGAGCGTCTCGCTGCGGAATCCCCCCAGGATGCCGTGCTGTGGCGTGCCGCGGGCATGGCGTGGGCCGAGTCCGGGCCTGCGTGCGATGCGCGCGCCCTGGCCGCGCTGCGCAAGTCGCTGGACCTGGACCCGAATTCCGAGGGTGCGGCGGACGCCTGGTTCTATACCGGGCATGTGCAGCACCGGGCCGGACAGTACGACGCGGCGGCGCAGTCCTACGGGGAGGCGCTCACGCGCAAGGCAGACCATGTGCGGGCGGTTATCGGCAAGGCCGCGCTGGACACGCGCGCCGGGCGGATTGTGGAGGCTTCCAGCACGCTGGACGCGGTGGGCAGGGCTGCCCAGCCCTACGACATCGAAACCCGCCAGCTCTTGCGCAGGGCGCTCGCCGATTTTCAGGCCGGCGGGACGCAGGTGCCCGATGACGGCGCCGCGCAGGCAGCCTACTCGAAACTGCTTTACCGCGCCGGACGCCTGCCCGATGCCGTCACCGCCGGACGCCGGGCCGCGGAACTCAAGCCGGACGATGTGGACATGCTCAATTTCCTGGGCGCCATGTTCATGCAGGCGGGAAAAGCCGACGAGGCCAGGGGCGCGTATGAGAAGTCGCTGGCCGTAAAGCCCGACCAGCCCGGCATCACCGAGGCGCTCAGGCAGCTTGGCGGACAGCCGGGGCCGTGACCAATTCGGCGACGGGCTTGCGTGCCCGTCGCATCCGCGCGATGACATTCCGTCTCGTTTCCGCAGGCAAGTGCCGCCGCTTCATCCCCGTCTTGGGGCCGCCCCCGGAACAAATGCGGGGTGTGCGGAGCGGCGTTGTTCAACAGTGCATTTCAGGAGCAGGGCATGCGTAAGAAGAAAATGCTATGGTTGGCAGTCATTCTCGTCCTTGCTGTGCTGGCATGGCGGTACGGCCTGTCGGCCGCGGGCCTGGTGGCCGGTCTGCTCGTCGTCGCGCTGGCCGCACTGTACGCGGTGCAGTGGCTCTTTGCCGGCATGGGCATGGGCAAACTGCGGCAACTGCGCGCACAGTACGGGCTCGATGTCATGGCCGCCGAACTCATCCGCCGCGAGGGCGATGCCGACACGTTCCGTTTTGTCGTGCTGGGCGACACGCGCAACAACGTTGCCGTGGCCCGCGAAGTCTACGGGCGCGCGTCCGGCGAGCAGCCCGCGATGCTCTTTCACACCGGCGACATTGTGCGCCACGGCACGCCCACGGAACTGCTGCGCAACCACGTTGCGCTGCTGGACATTACGGACCCTGCACCCATGTTCTGCGTCCCCGGCAACCACGAACAGGGCGCCCGCCGCGACTTCGCGGCGTTTCGCGCCCTCTACGGCGGTGACCGGTTTTCATTCGACTACGGCGGGTGCCGATTCACGGGATTCAACAACTGCACCAAGGGACGCGGCATTGTGCGCGAAGATGACCTGGCATGGCTAGACGCCGAACTCGGCAAGCCCGGCGCCGCGCACAAATATGTGTTCATGCACATCCCGCCCGCCTATTTCGAGGCCACCTTCGTTTCCGACACGCACCGCCGCGGGTTCACCCGAAACGCCGCGGCGTTTCATGCGCTCATGCAGAAGCATGCCGTGGACGAGGTGTTCATGGCGCACATCCACGGTTATGCCAGCACGGTGATGGACGGTGTGCGGTACACGCTTACCGCGGGCGGCGGCGCGCCGCTGAGCGGCAGGCTGGCCAGGGAGGGCCAGGCATACAACTACGTCGTGCTGCGCGTCAGCCCCGGCGGCGTGCAGCGCACGGTCGTGCGCGGCTTCGGGGATGATTGGACCCGGCAGGACGAAGGCGGGACTGTCCCTTCTCAGTAGACGCGTTATCCATGCGACGATTTGCCGGGGCTGTCAGTGTTTAACCTGTCCTGAATCTCCGCCGAACAGGCTCAAGGCCAGTCAGGACCGGTACGCCAGGCGGGAGTTGTGCCAGCTTGCGGACTCACTGTAATCAATGCCATTGCGGAAAAGGCGCGTGGTCGGTTAAACTTTCGACAGGCAACACGCCATGAGTACAGTGGAATCCATAGATTTCGCCTTTCGCGGGAAAGTGGACGGGGTCGCAATCAGTCCCCGAACGATAGGGCTGTCTCAGTTCAACGAATTCAACCAACAGGCGGAGGTCTTTCTGGCGGGCGCGGACCGGGCAACGCTCAATCAGGTACAGGTGGAGATTTTGGAGGGGTCTTACGTCGTGCGTTCAGT
>CALDSM010000024.1 GCA_937923585.1 uncultured bacterium | reverse complement strand
GTCAGCGACACCGGCACGGTCTTGGGCTCGGTTACGGACGGCACAAGCGCTGAAAGACGCTGCACATCCTCCTTGAGTTCGACGGGCGTTGGGACCCCGTTGACGCGAAACTCCGCCGGACCGGCGGCATCGTGGCAGGCAATTTCCGCCGTGACCGGCTGCAGGTCTCCCCCGGCCTGCCGCACCAGCAGCGGCGGGCTGGACAGGTCAACGATCCTCACCCGCGGCGCGGCGGCTGCGTCGGGACCCAAGATCATCAGCGCCAGTGCAAGGAGGACAATACCCAGACGTTGTGCGGCGGCCATGAATTGCTCCTCGGGTTTTGATTTGAATGCATCGGCGAAAAGCATAGCATTTTGTCGGAGGGGTATTGCCACGGGGCACTGAGAGCGCCGGCATCCCTGCCGGCTGTCTTGAATCCCAAACGCAGCCGGCAGGGATGCCGGCGCTCCCAGTAACGCTCCCAGTTAGGCGAGCAGGCGGCCCGCCTGATACACGGCCACGGCGATTATGAATGCAATGGCGGTGGAGTAAAGCGTGGCGAAGAGCGCCCATTTCCACGACCCGCTTTTGCGGGCAATGACGGCAATGGTGGTCATGCAGGGGGCGTACAGCATGACGAAGAGCATCATGACGAAGGCCCGGTGCGCGGCGGTTGTCGTTCATCGCGCCATGGGGACGATTATGGCACGGCATAAAGGCCGGTGAAGACCGCGGTCTCTCCGTCGAGGAGAACGAGGCCGTCCCTGAAGTGCCCGCCGGAGTCAATCCGCGCTTGAAATTCAATTCGCCTGACCAACCTCGACAAGTAAGAGAGGTCGGACATGTCAAGCTTGTCCGATGCCTAATCGTCCACTCTCAGGACGACCTTCCCGGTCGTTTTTCGGTCTGCGATCAGTTGTTGGGCCTCCGCGGCTCGTTCCAACGGCAGGACATGGTTGACGACGATTTCCAGTTTGTCTTCCACCAGCCACCGGAGCAAATCGCGGTGCGCATTGGCCATGGCGGGCTTGTCATCCAGATAAACCATCAGGTTGAAACCGGAAACGGTTATACAGTTGCCAAGCACGCAGACGCTCCCGGGCTCTCCGGATGCGGCCCCGACGGAGACCATGTGTCCGCGGGTCTTGATGCAGCCCAGGCTCTTGGCGAAGACCTCGCCGCCCACGGAATCGACGACGAGGTCGCACCCGCACCCGCCCGTAATGCGCCGGACTTCTTCTTCAAAGTTGTGCGTGCTGTAATTGACGGGGTGGTCGCATTTCAACTTACGGAGAAGATCAACTTTCTGGTCCGTACCGCACGTGCCGATGACAGTGGCACCGGAATTGCGAGCGATTTGCACCAGCAGGGTTCCCAAGCCACCTGCGGCGGCTTGAATCAGAACGGTCTGGCCGGAGGTCAGCCGTCCCAGTGTCAACAGGACGTGGTAGGCCGTGAGGTACTGGCACGGGATGCCGGCAGCGTGGATGAAATCGAGTGAGTCGGGTTTGCGCATCAGGCTGCGCGGGTCGGCGACGGCAAAGTCGCTGTATCCCCCGCCGCACAGACCCATCACCGCATCGCCCGCCTGCAAGTTGGAGACGTTTGCCCCGACTTTCTCGACGATGCCGGCAATCTCGAATCCTGCCGGAAACGGCGGCTGCGGCCCGTTCGGATACAGTCCCATGCGCTGCATGATGTCGGCATAGTTGATCCCGGCCGCCTTGACCCGAACCAGTACCAGATCACCATCAATATCGGGTATTGGCACGTCCCTGAGTTCAAGTGCATCAGGCCCACCAGTCTTGGTTACAATAATCGAGCGCATGATTTCTCCTTTCATGATTGTATTCTTTGTCTTTGCTGGCTCTTACGATAAATGATACTCGCGTGGAGCCGAAACGTGATAGACCAATCCTGCCTGATTCTTGCCTAATGCACCGGAATATCGTTGGCCGTTGGCTGAGAGTACAAAATTCATGCTAAAATGCAATGGCATTAAGAGAGGAATAAACTCCAGTGTCCAGACGAATTGCTGTGGGAGCACAGGAAAAGGCAATAGAGGCCATGCGGCTGGAGTTGGCTGCAAAAATTGCACGATGGGCCGAGCGCAGGGAAGATGGCACCACCGAAATTCCTGCGCTTTTTCTTTTCCGACAGGAAGCGCCCACGGAACCGATCAGCTACATGCTGGAACCAAGCGTCTGCTTGATTGCGCAAGGGCGCAAACGCCTGGTGCTGGGAGAAGAAGTCTATGTTTATGACGCGCACCAGCACCTGGTCACCTCGCTGGGCCTTCCCGTCATAGTGGAGATCATCGAGGCAAGCAGGGAGAAGCCGTACCTGGGACTGAGGCTGGAACTTGACCAGCGGGTTATTGCGCAATTGATGGTGGACAGCAACTTCCCGCCGTCGAGGATGCAGCAGGCCAACCGTGCAATGGCTGTCAGCGAAGTTTCATTGTCCCTGCTTGAGGCTTTCAACAGGCTGCTTGCCCTGCTTGATGAGCCTGAGAATATCCCTATTCTTGCTCCGCTCATCGAGCGGGAAATCCTTTACCGCCTGCTCGTGGGAGAGCAAGGCCTGCGTCTACGACAGATTGCAGCGGCGGGAAGCCAGAGCCACAAGATCTCCGGTGCAATTGATTGGCTTAAGGGAAATTTCGCCAAGCCGCTCCATATTGAGGATTTGGCATCATATGCCAACATGAGCGCCACAACCTTCCACCATCACTTCCGGGCTTTAACGGCCATGAGCCCGTTACAGTTCCAGAAATGGCTGCGACTCAATGAAGCGCGGCGCCTGATGCTCGTGGAACGGTTGGAGGCGGCAACCGCGGCAATCCAAGTCGGCTACGAAAGCCCGTCGCAGTTCAGCCGCGAGTACAGCCGCCTTTTTGGTCGCCCTCCATTGCGCGATGTCAAGAACCTGCGTCATATGCCAGTTGGCGAGCGGGTATGATTCTTTGACTTAACGGAGTTCCCTAAAAGGCGAGGGACGCTTCTCCTATTTCCCCCTGTACACCCCGGCGCGCTTGTTGAGCAGCATTGCCGTGCGACCGCCCACTTGACGCTGGATGAATCGATTCTTGATCGTGGCGTGCGCGGAGACGGTGCGTTCCGTTTTGCTGCACAAAACTCCACGCACCCTACGCTTCCCGGTCAGGCGGCAAGCCGGCCCGCCTGATACACGGCCACGGCGATTATGAATGCAATGGTGGTGGAGTAGAGCGTGGCGAAGAGCGCCCATTTCCACGACCCGCTTTCGCGGGCAATGACGGCGATGGTGGTCATGCAGGGGGCGTACAGCATGACGAAGAGCATCATGGCGAAGGCGCGGCGGGGCGACCAGTCGGGCTCGGCGGCGAGCCGTTGGGCGAGCGAGGCGTCGGCATCGGCGTGTTCGGGGTTCATGGCATAGACCGTGCCCAGTGCGCCGATCACCACCTCCTTGGCGGCGAAACCGCCAATGAGCGCGATGTTGGTGCGCCAATCGAATCCGGCCCGTTCCGTCACCGGTTCGAGCGCATGGCCGAAGCGTCCGGCCATGCTGTGCGCCAGCGCCTCGGCCGCCGTCGGCGCCGTCCCGTCGGTCCGCGCGGGCGGGCGGGGAAAGTACATGAACGCCCAGAGCACGATGTTCACCGCGAGGATGATGGTGCCCGCCTTCTTGATGTACATCCAGGTGCGTTCCCAGGTGTGCAGCAGCACGCCGCGCAGCACGGGCACGTGGTAGGGCGGCAGTTCCATGACGAAGGGGGTCTGTTCGCCGCGCACGGCGAAGCGGCGCAGCGCCCATGCTGCGGCCAGCGCAACCGCCCACGAGATCGCCCAGAGCAGCAGCATCATCTGCGTGCGGTGACCGGGGAAGAACGCGGCGATGAGCACGGCGTAGACGGGCATCTTGGCGCCGCAGTTCATGAAGGGCGCCACGAGCATGGTCACGAGCCGGTCCTTCTCCTCGCGCAGCGTGCGCGTGGCCATGATGCCCGGCACGGCGCAGCCGCCCGCGCCCAGCCCGCCGGACACGATGAGCGCGAGAATCGAATTGCCCTGCATGCCGAAGGTGCGCAGCAGCCGGTCCAGGATGAACGCGACGCGGGCGATGTAGCCGCTGTCCTCGAGCGCGGCGATGAACAGGAACATGAAGAAGATGAGCGGCACAAAGCCGAGCACGCCGCCCACGCCCCGCACCAGCGCGGCATCGAACAGCGAGTGCAGCATGGGCATGCCGCTTTGCGCGGGTGCGAGCAGGTCCGACAGCCGCGCAAAGGCCCAGTTGATCAGCCCGGTGGGGCTGAGCCAGCCGTCCAGCCACGGCAGCCACGCCCATTCGTCGGACAGCTTGAACACCCAGAAGAACAGCGCGGCCACCACGCCCACCAGGATCACCGGACCCGTCACCCTGCCGCACACCACGTTGTCTATGCGGTCGGTCAGGTCCATGCGCGATTCGGCCGCGCGCGACATGCACTGGCGCACGGCGCCCGCCGCGACGCCGTAGCGCCGCTCGGCGATGATCGTGGCCGCGTCGTCGCCGTAGTGCCGCTCGATGCGCGCGACGGCAGCCTCCGCCTCCGCCTCCACCAGGCCCTGCCGCACGCCCGTCATGCGGCGTATCCGCATCGTGGCCGCCGGGTCCTTCTCCAGCAGTTTCACCGCCAGCCAGGCCGGCTCGAAACGCCGGTCCGCCGCCGTGCTGTCGGCGATCACCTTCGCCAGCGTCCCGATTTCATCGTCCACCTGGTGGCCGTAGTGCACCGGCTGGGGCAGCGCGTCCAGCGTGCCGTCGAGCACGGCGACGCAGGTCTCGACGAGTTCGTCCATGCCGCGCCCGCGGCTGCCCACCGTCGCCACCACGGGCACGCCAAGCAGCAGCGACAGCCGCTTCGTGTCAATGCGGATGCCGCGGCTTTCCGCCACGTCAATCATGTTCAGCGCAATGACCAGCGGCACGCGCATTTCCATGAGCTGCACCGCGAGATAGAGGTTGCGCTCGAGGTTCGACGCGTCCACCACGTCCACCACCAGCGCGGGCGCCTCATCAATGATGAAATCGCGCGCGACCCGCTCCTCCAGCGAATAGGCCGTGAGCGAGTAGGTGCCGGGAAGGTCAATGACGGGGATGCGCCGGTGGTTGTGGCGCATGACCCCCTCTTTGTGCTCCACCGTTACGCCCGGATAATTGCCCACCTGCTGGGAGGCGCCGGTAAGGCGGTTGAACAGGCTCGTTTTGCCCGCGTTGGGGTTGCCGGCAATGACGATTACCTGCCTGCGGACCGAAACCCCGCAGGGCGGGGCATCCGGCAGGGGTGCCCCGTTCATGGCGTTACCGGCTCGACTTCAATCTCACGCGCCTCATTCATGCGCAGCGCAAGCCGGTAATTGAGGATGGCAATCTCCACCGGGTCGCCCATGGGCGCATGGCGCTCCACGCGCACCACCGCGCCGCGGGTGACGCCCATGTCCAGCAGCCGCTGGCGGATGCCCCTGGGACCGTTGTTGCGGATGCGCACGATGCGGGCCGACTGGCCGCTCACCATATCGAACAGTGTGAGAACGGCGGTCTTCATTTTCCCGCCCCCCGCCGTGCCGCGCAGCACCCCTGCGGGGTGTGTCCGGGGCAGGTCTCACAGCAGCCGCAATCGGGTTCCTGCACGCGCAACGCCCGCGTGACATACCGCACCACCACCGTAATGGCTACGGTTATCAGTAGTGCGGTAAACAGAAACTCAATGGCGTTCATGGGCATGCTATCCCGATTGCCTATCTTGGCAATCATAAGTTCACTTAACTAAACAAAATTATAGCGCCAATGATTGCCGAATGTCAAAAGAAGAGAAGATGGGATGGAAAAGAGGTCCAGAATGGGTGCGTAACCTGCAGGTGGCAAAAAGGTTGCCGGAATCAGAAGTTTCCGGTTACCAACCCGCATCGTCCGGGAAACAGTTGACGAACTTCTCGCTGGTGCGCGGGACGGCCATCATATCGGCGACTGTGTCGCGCCAGCGGGCGTAGTGGGCGGTTTCTTTGTGGGCGGCGGGGGCTTCGGGGGTGCGATAGGCCTCGACGAGCACAAAATGGGCGGGGTCGGCCGTGTCCTGCATCACGTCAAACCGGGCGATGCCGGGTTCTTTGACGCTCTCGCGGGCGTTGGCCAGGGAGGCTTCGCGGAACGCTTCCACGCATTCGGGCTTGACGTACACCTGCACATGAACGACCAGCATGCCCTGTTCTCCCGGGGAAGCCGCTCAGGATTCGGCGGCGGCTACGGTGTCGTGGGGGTGGTGCACAAACCTGTTGATCGCCTCCTCATCCTCGGGCCGCAGTTTGGTAAACAGGATAGCCACCTTGAAGTGATCGTCGCCGCGCTCGTCCGCTTCGCAGCGCACGACCACGCCTTCGGCGTCTATGCGGTGGGGAAAAGGCTTGGGAAGTTCAAGGACGATCCCAATCTTGGTCATCTGCGCGACGGGCCGGACGGTGTGGCAGAGCACCCCCGACGCGCTGATGTTGTCCACATGGTTCAGCACGCCGGGCCCGCCGTCATCGTGAATGACGCTGATGCCGTGCTTGGACCGCGGATACCGCCTTCTCTCGTCTTTGGGTTCAGTTCGCATAACCGGTCCTCATGTGGTTCGGCCAAGCCCATGCCAATTGCCAAAACAGCAGAACGGCCTGGAACACAATCATACCCCCGGAAGGGGCTTTTTTCAATGACCCCGCGAATGATAGGCTGTGGCGAGACGACCATGAACGGACGCGCCAAACACACTGGGAGCGCCGGCATCCCTGCCGGCTTTCCGGGACCGCGTGTGGAAGCCATGACCGAACGCATTAGAAAAACCCTCCGGGTCATTGACACTATCCTGCCCGTGCTGCTTGCCGCGGGAATGACCGGCTATTGCCTGGTTTTCGCGCTCAGGGCCACCTCGGGGGTGCAGTGGCCCTACGAATGGGACGCGTTCCGCGACATCGGCGCGGCGCAGACGATGCTGGACGGCCGCTATCCGGAAGACCCCATCCTGCTTGGCCATACCCTCTGGTACAACCCGCTTACGGCGGCGTGCAACGCGGCCTTTTCAGCGGCGACGGGCGTGCCGCTGCCGCAGGCGAACGTGATGCTCGGCCCGTGGCTGCAACTGCTGACACCGGCGGGTTTCTTTGTGGTGCTGTGGGTGCTCTTTGGCCGTTGGGCCGCGGTGCTCGGGCTGGCGGCGTTCCTGTTCGGCAAGACGGACAACATCCCGGCATGGAACTGCGCCACCTACTCGCCGTGGCTGTTTGCCCCCGTGCTCGCGGAGGGGTTCTTCTATTTCACCCTTGCGGCGTTCGTTTTGGTCCGGCGCAAACATCCGGCCAGCCTTGCATGGCACGCGCTGGTGGGACTGCTCCTGGCACTGACGTTCATGACCCACACGGCGCCTGCGGTCAATGCGGGCGGGATTATGACGGTCATCATTGCCGTGGCGGCATGGCGCGCGTGGCGGGGGAAAGAAATTCAGAATCCAGAATCCAGAATTCAGAAGGGGTGCGGCCCGGGATCATGCTGCGAAGACAAGGCAGACGAAAGGTACGCATCAAGACGGACCACATCGCGCGAAATATTGCTGCCGTTTGCGGTACTGCTGGCGGTGGCGTTTGCCGCGAGCCTGCCGTACACGTGGTCCATTTTGCGGGACTATCATTTCCACGTGCGCAACCCGTGGCCGGGACTGTACGCGTCTTCCTACGTGGAACTGGCCCATTTCCCCGAACGCCTGCGGGGGGCGTTCAACTGGAGAAACCTGGTCGCCGCGGGCGGCGCCGCAGTCGTGCTGGCGCGGCCTGAATGGCGGCGTTCGGCGCTGGTGCCGTTTGCATGGGCGGGGCTGGCGGCACTGTTTCTGGCGCAGAACTACGCCTCCCAGGCGCTCATGGCCTGCGGCGTGCTGACCACCACGCTCGTGCCGGGCCACCACGCGGCGATCTACCTGTCCGCCGCGCGCTGGGTGTTCTTCGGCGCGGGCGCTGCCGCACTTGGCGGGGGGGCCGCGCAACTGCTGCTGCGCGCCGCACGGCGGCGTGACAACGGCATCGCCGCGATACTGGCAAACGCGGCCTGCTGCGCGGCGGTTCTGGCCGCGGTCATCGCGGGCCTGTTTGCGCTGCGCCCCTACCGCGACTGGCTGGAGATGAGCATCACGCGCAACCGCGCGGAATATGCCGCAATCCATGAAGCCAAGACGGACATGTACCGCTGGGTGCTCCAGAACACGGCCCGCGATGCGGTGTTTCTCACGGAGGAGGACGCTGTCGGCCTGCAGGTGGTCATGCCCGCCGCCCGCAAACTGTCGGGCACGATGCTGCTGTATATGAACCCCTATGTGGACATACAGCCGCTGATGGCGGACCGGCGTGGAATGCTGGACGCGATGAAGAACGGCAACAGCAGCCAGTTCTATGAGATCGCCCGCAGGCGCGGTGTCACCCATTTTCTCGGCCGCGACAAGGCGCCCGACGGCACGCCCGCCGCAGCGCCGCACTTCTTCCGGGAAGTCCACCACTCGGGCGGGCTGGTGGCCTATGAACTCGAGACGCCTGCGGCCACCGGGGGCTGACCTTCGGGACACAGCCGGTTCAGCGTCTCCATGACATCCGCCGGCAGCGGAGCCCCGTTGAAGAAGTCGGTGAGCACCATAAGCGAAGCGGCGCGGTTCTGTCCCCCGTAGAGGACGCCTATCATCCCTTTGACGCTCATGGCATCCCCGGGACTGGCGGCGGCAAACTTCTCCAGGACGCGCCTGGCGTCGGCATCCTTTCGCTGGTGTGACAGCACCCGCCAGGCCAGGGCCGCGGACAGCACGTCGGCGGGGGCTTCGTCCGTGAGCATTCCCGCCTCCGCCTCCGCATCGCCCCACTTTTCGAGCTTTAGCAGCGCCTCAACCCGCTGAAAACGCGCGTCGTGGTACTGCGGATTCCGCTGCAGCAGTTCGGTGGCGAATGCCAGCGCCTTTTCCGCATCGCCGCACCGGTTGTGGGCCTCAGCCAGTTTGACCGTCAGCATGCCGGTCACCGGGTCAAGGCGTTGTCCCTGTTCCATCACCCGGATTGCATCGCCGCAGTGCCCCCTCCGAAGGTACTGGATACCCAACTCGACGTAGATGCGCGCGGACTGGTTCGGGTCCAGTTCAATGGCGCGCTCCAGATTCGGAAACGCCTCATCAAGCCGGTTCTCATCAACGAACTGCAGCGCCAGATAGGCATAGCTCTGCGAATAGTCGGGGAAGTCCCGTATCATCCGCATGGCGGTCCCGCGCAGTCCGTCGAAGTCTTTTCGCTCCAGCAGCGACTGGAGCACCTGCCGCAGCGCGGGCATCCGTTCGGGTGCCGCCTTGAAGCGTTCCAATGCGCGGTCAACAAGGGGGGCAAGCGCTCCTTCACCCGACACGGCGCGCCCCAGAGAGGCCAGGTCAACGGCATGGGCGGGAAAACGGGCCAGTGCCTCGTCCAGCACGGCGGCGGCGAGCGGAACCCTTCCCTTTTGTGCAAGCGACACGCCAAGCCGCACATATCCACCGCCCAGCACATCGGGCGTGGCGCGCATGGCTTCCTGAAACGCCGCAATGTCCGGGGCGTCGGCGTGGCCGGCAATCACGCCGGCCAGATCGAGCAGCGCGGCCGGGGGGGGGACGGACTCTTCCCGGGCAAGTCCGGACGCGGGCGAGATTCGATACGCGTCCAGCCTCCGTTCTCCGGGGTAATCGCGCCGCTCCAAATGCACCCCGTACGGCGCGGCGGCAGCCTCGAACCGGGCCTCCTGTCCGTGAATGGCGTCCACCAGCACGGCCCAGCAGGATGGGTTCGTGCCCGGTTCAAACGCGGGTACGGCTTTGACCAGGAAAGCACCCATTTCGGCCATGGCCTCCGGTTCGAGCAACGCGGTGACAACGGCGTCCGAAGACGTCAGATTCGTCTCGAAAATGGGTTTCCAGAAGACGCCCTGAATCAGGGTAATCGTCTTCGGTCCGTCCGCGGCCTTGATCGCCGCCGCAGTCTGCTTCCACGCCGTGCGCGTCTGGGGAGGCAGGGCGAGCGAAAGCTGCCAGACGTAGACAACCGCCAGCACCGTCACGCACAATGCACGACGACTGGCCGGCAGCCGCGCCAGCAGCCCGCCGAGCAGCAGGTACAGCGCCAGCGAGGCATGCACCAGATATCGGGAGGCATAGACCGGTTTCCACGCGAAGGACAGCCCGACCAGCAGCGCCAGCGGAAGCGCCGCCCACAAAACCAGGTAACCCGCGCCCGCGTCCCTCCTGCGCAACCGCATTACGCCCCAAAGCAGCGCCGCGGAGAACGCCACCGCAATGGCAGCGTCACCAAAGGGATGCGCCGACACCACCGCCCGCCGTACGGCATCCGGCGCAAATGACCATGCGCGGCCCGAGGGGAAAAAGGTGGATGACGACCAATGCACGGCGTCACCCGCAACCCAGTTGCGCACCGCCAGGGAAAGGTCCGGCTTGATGTAGTAGTCGTGCAGTTCCTTGGGCTGCGGTGCGATGCCGGACATCCACAACCCCACCGGCGCCAGCAGCAGCACGTGAACGGCCAGCCACAGCAGCAGCGCGCGCCAGCGCACCCCCTTCGCGAACAGCAGCCAAACCGCCTGGGCCGGCCACAGGAACGCGGCAAGGTAGTGGCTCCACACCAGCGCCGCATTGGCCGCAAGGTTCAGCACCCACCAGCGCCCTCTTCCGGTGCGCACCGCCCGCAGCAGGGACAGCCCCGACAGCGCCGCGAAGAGCGCCACAAAGGCGTACATGCGCGCCTCCTGCGCCTGAAACAAATGCACCGGAGACAGCGCGACGCACAGCGCCGCGATGAGGCCGGCCGTGCGCGCCGTGCGGGAGTCGCCGGGCCAGATTTCGCGCGCGAGCAGGGCGGACAGGAGGATTAGCGCAGTGCCGGCCAGCGCGCTGAGCAGGCGCACGGCAATGATGCTGACGCCGAACAGGTCCGACCAGAGATAGTAGAGCAGCGGTGTCAGGGGAGCACCGTAGGGATAGAGGGCGCGCTGTTCAACCAGGAACCGGTGCAGGCCGCGCGTGTGCAATGCACCGATGCAGGCATACTCTTCCAGGTCCGCCGACTCCGCGCCGAGTCCGGCGAGGCGCAGGACTGCGCCGCCAATCACGATCAGGAGGAGCGCCACCCACCCCCCGCGCTTCGAGAGGGCCGCGCGGGACCTGTCCAGAACTTCATTCATTGTTTCAGTTTACCGCAACGGGCGGCGCCTTTGCTTCATTGACTCTGTCGGCCAGCGCCTGCGGCACGGCCACGCCGGTTTCCCCGCAGCGTCGCAGTTCTTCGCGCGCGCCCTGCGCGTCGCCCATGGCGAGCAGCACTTCGAGCAGTTCCACACGCGCGTGCCCGGCAAACCGGGGGCTTATGGCCAGCGCCCTGCGCAAAGCCGCCGCGGCGTCGGCGTGATCTCCGGCCTTTTCCAGCGCGCGCCCCAGCTGCAGTGGAATCATGTGGTCATGCGGGTCAAGCTGTTCCGCGCCGGCATAGGCCGTTGCGGCATCCTTCCAGTTGCCGGCGGCGGAAAGGGCCTCCCCGAGTGCAAACTTCGGGGGTGCGAGGTTGGGCTGCCTTTCGGCCGCCTCGCGCCAGAGCACGGCGCGCTCCTCCGGCGTTGCGCGCGCGGCAAGGAGCGTGTCCAGTTCGCGGTAGGCGGGGGCAAAACCGGGCACCCGCTCCATGGCGGCGCGGCAGGCGCGCTCCGCCTCTTCGGGCCGGTTCAGCGCGGCGAGGGCGCGGGCCATTCCGCACAGCGCGTTCGCATCCATGGGGTCATAGTCCGTGACGTAGCCCCGGTACAGGCGTTCGGCTTCCGCCCAGTTCTTCTGATCCGTACAGAGCGCGGCCAGCTCGCGGATGCCGTCCGGGTCATCCGGATAGGCGGCGAGCAGTTCGCGGTATGCCTTCTCGGCCCCGGCGCTGTCCGGGGCTGCGCGCAGTGCCTCCGCCAGCAGGCGCATGCCCGCACGGGACACGGGAAAATCCGCGCGCAGCCTGCGCGCTTCGGCCAGCGCCTCGGCGGTCCGGTTGGCGTTCAACAGCGCCTTCACGAGCCGCTGCCGGATGATGAGATCCTGGGGCGTGAGTTCCGCCGCCGCGCGCCAGTCGTCCGCAAGCTGCCGCCGCCATTCTGCACCAACCTGCGGCGAAAGCTCTTCGTGGCGCCTGCGGACGATTTGCGCCGAGTAGTCGTCAAACCGCGCGCGCATCTGGTCTTCAAGCAGTTCAAACTCCTCGGCGGGGGTCCATGCCAGACGCTTCGCGCATTCCTCTTTGCCGGCGGGCACTTCGGGCAGGGCCGCCGCGGCGGGAAGTCTCGCGGCTTCAATGGCGGTCCGCACGGCATCGTACATCGCGCGCGCAACCACGTAGTTCCCGTCAAAGGTAAAATGCACGTTGTCGCAGAAGAAGTCATAGCCCGGCAGACCGTCAGGGCTGGCCGCGGCGATGGCGGCCTCCACGTCGCACAGGGCCACCCCTTCGGCGGCATGGCGCGCCGCCACGCTTCGGACTTTGCTGTTGATGCCCGGCCCGGACTTGGCTTGGGGCGGTACCGTTTGGACAACACCGCCAAGGCGCTTGTTGCCGGTGAGGGTGCACAGCACCACGCGCGCGCCCGCAGAGACGCCCGCGCCGCACATGGACTCAAGATTGGTTTCATAGTGGGAAAGGGCGGTGATATTTTGGGTGGGGCCGGGCGTCATGAGTGCGAGAGCGGTCTGGTCCGGCACGAGCCAGGGCTTGGGCCCCGACCCGCCTGCCCATTGCACCAGCCTGAGGGTGTTCATTTCAATCAGTGTGCGGATGACCGGCATCCGCCACAGGAGCGGATGCCTGCCGAGCGGCGTCGTCGGGCCGTAGGGCCCCACCGCCTCGTTGTTGCCCATGTAGACCAGAAACAGGTCCGGCTGCATGCGCGCGCAGGCCCGCGCGGCGGCCCACATGGTGTTGGAGTTCATGCCGGGGCAGGCGGCGTTGTAGAACTCCCACTGAACGCCGGGCGCGGCCTGCCGCAGCATCATTTGAAGAATGCGCGAGGAGGTCTGCCTGCTGTAGATGGCCGAACTGCCAAAGACGAACACGCGATACGCGCCGGGGCCCTTCTTCACCGGCACCTGGAAGTCCAGGTCGTCCCAAGTCATGATGCGGTCCAGGGGCAGCCCTGAAAACTGCTGGTAGAAGGCGCGGTTGGTGACCTTGTACTCGGTGCCGACGGCGGTGCGGTCCAGGAAGAAGGCCGTGGAGCGGCCGCAGCCGGCCGCACGAAGAGCCAACTCGGCCGCGCCGAGCAGGAGGAATGCGCCGAACAGGGCCGCGGCGGCGGGCAGCAGCATTTTTCGAAACCGCCTGCAAAGTGGGGAGAGCACGCGGCGGCACCCGATCATCCGGCGGCGTCCGCGCCCGAATTATCCCGGCGCAGGACTTCACGGACGATGTATGCGGGGTGGCTTCTGAGCATGACAAAGCAGCGTATGGCGAACTCGCCGACCATGGCCAGCACGGCGACCAGCACGAGCAGCGTGAACACGAGCGCGTTGAGCAGCAGACCGTTGGTCACCTGGTCGAGCACCTTGAAATCAATGAAGAATCCCAGGGCCATGCGCAGCAGGAACAGCGCGCTCGCGGCAAGGCACAGCCCGGCGATGACCTGGAACGGCCGCTGGGACATGGACACGATGTTGTCCATGTTGTACTGCCAGAGTTTGCGAAAGGTGAACCCCGACTTGCCGTAACGGCGCGGATGATGGGTGACCGGCACCTCGGTCCATCGCTGGAGCCGGGCGATGGCGTCCACGTTCGAGAAGATGCGCGTGGGACCCAGGTCAAAGGCGCGCAGCAGGCGGGCGTTGTAAATCTTGAAGGTGCAGCCGAAGTCGCGCATGGTGCTCCGCGACGCCAGGCGCATGATGACGTTGGCCAGTTTCGAGGGGATGATGCGCCAGAACGAGTCGCGCCGGTTCCTGCGGTATCCGCTGACCAGATCGAAACCCTTGTCATACTCTGCGACCAGCGCCGGCAGTTCCTCGGGCATAAGCTGGAGGTCGCTGTCCATGAGGATGAACGCGCGCCCGCGGGCCTCGCAAATGCACGCCGTGATGGCCGCCTGCTGGCCCGCGTTGCGAAAGAAGTCCATGATCACGCTAACCTTCGGGTCTTTCGCGAAGATGGCCTTCAGTTTGTCCCAGGTGCCGTCGGTAGAGCCGTCGTTGGCCATGATGATCTCATACGGCCGGCCCAGCGACTCCAGCGCGGCGGACACCCGGGCATGGAACTCCCCGATACTGCGCTCCTCGAAATGGCAGGTCACCAGCATCGAAAACTCCGGCGCGCCGTTCGCGCGTCCGGCCGTGTCTGAGTGTTTCAGTCCGGGCATCTTCATGGTCTTCCATCAGGCCGGCGGAAAACCCCGGCCGGCATGATTATGGGGCATGACCCGGCGCGGTGCAAACCACGGCGGCTCATTCCCCCGATTTGCCCCTTGCCCCCAGTTCCTTTTCCAGGAGAGGCGTGAGGAGGTTGCCGAACAGGGCATGGCCGGCCGCGCTGAGATGACCGTCAAGTTCAAAGAACAATGTCGGGTCCTCCTTGTGTTTGCGGAATTCGTCGGTTACGGAAAGACAGGGGACACCCACTGCCGCGAAGACGTCCGAGATCGCCTTGTCCGGCACATTCGAATCCGTCATTTCCGGCACCGTCTTGTATCCCACCCTGCGGTAGGAGTCCAGCGCAGCCCGATTCACATAGGAGCCCAGAGGGACTGATACGCCGACCAGGGGCGCGCCGTACAGCCCCGCCACCTTCTTGATGCGCCCCATCAAATGTGCCGCACGTGCGACAATGTCCCTGAGGAACAGGTCGGGAAGGTCCTTTTGGAAGGGGTCCAGGTGTGACCGGGAGAAGTCCAGATGAAAGTTGGGCCCCCTGGCGGCAGACGCTACGAGGCAGGGGTTCAATGTGCCGTCGAAGAACTGTTTCCGCACCTGCTCTTCCAGCGCGTCAAAACGCACCCTGGCCTCGGGCGGCAGCTTGTCGTACTCGTCCTTGGCAATCTTTGCCTGGCCCTGGTTGTTCAGTTCCGCGGACAAGGCAAGGGGACCGTGAACCCCCTGGCTGTCCGTCACGGGGCCGGTCTTCCCCTGGCGGTTCCGGAAGGCTTCAACAATTCGGGGCCAGCAGAATTCGGCAAAGCGCACCGGCAGCGGTGCAGGTTTGGCCGCGGAGGCGGATCCCGTCCCGCCCATTCCGGCGAGATCGTCCGCCTGCAGCATGCACACGAGCACCATGTCGGGCCGCAGCACCGGAATGGCCTTCTCCGCGGTCTCGGCGTAGGTCGTCGGGTCGCCGCCAGGCTTGCCCAGGTTGATCATCTCGACATTGTATCCGGCCTGCTGAAGGTTCCTCTCGACAACCTTTACCCAGCACTGTTCCAGGTCAACCCCCCAGCCGTAGGTGAATGAATCGCCGATAGCCGCAATTTTGAAAGAGTCTTTCTGTAAGGAGGAAGGCTCGCGGTCGCGATAGCCCAGCGAGTTGATGTTGGAGGTGTAGTGGAACTGGGGTGTCTCGAACTCCATTTTCGAGTTGGGGGGGAACACCAGTTCCATGGCGCCGGGAAGAGGCGATCTCAGCAGTCTGCCGCCGACGATGCGGTCGGCACCCAGACTGAGTGCAAAGATCATGCCCACCGAGGCGGCGATGAGGGCGGCATTTGCCGCGATGCGCCTCAGGCGTCCGCCGCGCGCGCCCATGGTGTTTTCCCCGTCCTGTTCAGTCATTGGCTGGTTGCCTCCAAAATCGTGCGGCGTTCGGGGGCCGCGGTTTGCGGCGACGAATCTTCCGCAGGCCCGGGTTCGTCAGCCGCGCGCTTCTTTGCCTCCTCCAGGCGGCTGTGCAGATAATCGAGCTTGGGATTCAGCGCGAGTGCGCCCTCGTAGGCGCTTACAGCGCCCCTCCAGTCTCCGGCGGCTGCGAGCGAGTCACCGGCAATCACCAAATAGGACCATTCGTTCGGGGCAATGCGCCGGACCAAGGCAAAGCACTCCTTCGCCCCGTCAAGTTCCCCCGAGGCGGCGCGGGCGCTTCCGCAAAACGCGGCCGCCGGCGCATTGTCCGGATTCTCTTTCCAAACGGTCTCCCATGTGCTCCGCCGTTCCTCCGGGCTGCTTTTGGCCAAGAGTTCTTCCAGGCGCAAAACGGGCTGGTTGTTCCGCGGGTTAAGGGGGATTGCCTCGCGGCAGGCGGCCACCGCGCCCGGCAGATCGCCGGCCGCCCCCAGCCGCGCCGCCTCGTCCGCAAGCAGGTTTTGAAGTTTCGTGGCCTTGTCCAAATCGCCGGGTGCAATCTGAAGCAGTTGGCGGCACACACGCAGGCGTTCCGCGGTGTCTTCCGGCTCCAGACACTGGTCGTAGAGACGCCACAGGTTTGCAGACGAAGCCTGTTCGGCGAGTTCCCTCCACACCGACCGGGCCGGGACGATGGCGGCATTCCTTTGGAGGAACCTTTCCATGGCGGCGCAGCCCAGGAAGTTTTCTTCCCCCGATGAGAGAATCGCCGATTTAAGAATCTGCAGCGCCTCCTGAACTTGTCCGGCCTTTTCCAGGGACTCAGCGAGGCGGATGCTCTGTCTGGTGACCGGATCCAGCGCGTACACCACACGGGCATGGAAGACGGCGGTGTCTATGCGGTCCAGCTTCAGTGCCATCTCGTTTGATTCCTCGAGCTGCACCTGTTCGTTTTCCGGGGTGAAGAACTGCATGCGATCATAGGGGATTCTGAGGCGCGCCGTCATGCGGCTGGGGCCGCCGTCCGGTCCGTTGAGCGTCAGGCAGGGCAGAAGGAGCGGTTGGGCGCTGTTCTCCACCCGGTACAGCCCCAGGAAATCATCCGCGCTCTCCCGGGCGAAGGCAACCCCCTCAAAAATGGTCCGGAAATCGAACTCATAAACGGGAAAGAAGAACCACGTTTCGCCGCCGTCTACGTCCGCCGCTGCGGCGCGCATGACTTGGGTGAAGTCAAAGGGCGCACCCATTTCTTCGGCCCCCCAGTATTTCGCGACAAAGCGATGCCCGCTTTGCCGCGCGCGCAGATGCACGGCATACAGACTGCACCGGGCATCCCATTGACGGATCGAGGATATTCCCCGCAGGAACGCACCCACATGGGGGACCTGCGCCAGTTCCAGGGATTGACCCGGGTTCACCGCAGCAGGAACGGCGCGAAACAGGGTCAGGTCACGCCAGGGTTCCGCCCTGACGGGCACGGCGGCGCGCGGTGCCGAGGCATACTGCCGCATCACGCCATCAATGTTTCGCCGCTGCCACAGGCGCGCCGCCTGCCACGGCGTCCACAGAACCAACGTGCCCAGGATCAGAAATGCGGCGGCCCGGCGCAGCCACAGGCCCCATGGCGCTCCGCCTCTGCGACTGCCCGCAAGCGCGGAGAACAACTGCTGCACAACGAAGCCCGACGCCCAGAAACACACGAAGGAGAGATGAAACGCATGCCGCCATTCATTGTCGAGACTGACGTATCCGCAGAAGTAAAGCACCAACAGGACGAGTATGACTGCAACACGGGGAGAGGCGGCGGCGGCAGCCAGCAGCGCCAGGATCGCAACAGGCAGGCCCGCGACGCGGAAGAAATCCGCAATGCGACCGTGCGCCCCGGCCAGGAGGCTGCCCCATCCACGATGGTAGCGCAGCGCGGCCACGGCCGTATCGGCACCGCAAAGCACGTTCAGAACGGACCCATATCCGCGCGCGACGGTATCCGCGGGGAATTGCAGGGCCGTCCGAACCACCCAGTCCCGGGTAAACCGTGCGTCCTCGGGATCGTTGTAGCGGAAGTAGACCCTGCCGTTGCCGCCTGCCCTTTGGGCATGGGAAAAGATACTGGCGAACACGAAGTTGTCGTGGGAGCAGGCAAGCGGTTCGCACACACCCGGCAACAGCGAGCAGCGGTCCATATGCCTCATGGAGAATCCCTGGGCAAGGGGATGCCAGGGCTGGGCGCCGCCCTCCATGCGGACGAGCATGGGCGCGGACACCACCAGAAATGCCGCCGCGCAAACCAGCGTCGCCCCAATCCGGCGCCGAAACGTCCGGTAGACCGCATGGGACGAAAGGAACAGAATGCCCGCCAGACTGGCGGGCATGAGAATGATCGCGTCCTGACGGAAACCCATGCCCACCCCAGCCGTCAGCCCCATGAGCGCGGCCATTAGCCACGGCCGTCGAAGCGGCGTGCGGCGCGCGGCCAGCCAACCGATGGCAAGCATCCCGCCGAGCAGGAAGGGAGCCTTGGAGAAATCGCGCAGATTGTTGAGTTGGTCAAGCACGGCGGGCGAACTGACGAACAGTGCGGTGCCGACCAGACTGAGCCACCGGTTCATGCCCAGACGGAAGAGTCCGTAAACAAAAACCGCGCACAGACCCAAGGCAACCGCCATCAGGGGCTCCAACACCGGCCACGATATGCCGAAAACGCGCCAGATAAGGGCTACGGTCCAGCCGAGATAGAGATGGTATTCCGCCGCGCTGTCGTCGGAGACAGGAATCTTCCCCGGCAGCGTGGCGGGGTCGAAGGCATCCGTTTGGTGCTCCAGGAACGGCTTCAATGCGGGCGCGGACTCGATGTCCGGATGAAATGAGCCGCGCCCCAGGGCGATCATCAGCGGCCGGCCCATGAAGCTCGTGGTGCAGGAGACGGAGGAGAGCCCTTCAGGACTGCGGCAGTTCCGGAGCGCAGAAAGGCCCAGGCACGTTGCCGCGGCAAACACCGCCAGCACAACCAGGCACTCCGCCCAACGCCTGCGGCCGGCTCCGCCAAGAATCATGCCCATTGCTGCGCTCCCGCGCGGGACGTCATGACGCTCCCGGCCTTGAGGGCGGGTGCCAGATTGACGGTTTCTTGTGCATGCATGGAAGCGACCCGTGAGACCTCCGCACTAGTAAAGACGCTCAATGTTGGAGGGGGGCTCCCATCCCGCTCCGGGGCCAAACCCCGTCTCCAGTTCCTCTTTGCCCGATTCGTACTCTTCAACCGAGATGCTGCCGACAACCGTCACACGCAGTCGCGTGGTCATGCTGACAAAAGTCACACCGTTGCCGCTGGAAAGCACTTCGGGCGCGGCGTCGGCCTTCCATTTCTTGGCCGGACGGCCACCCGACCACATGGTCACGACATAGACGGTCTTCATGCAGCAGTCACCTCATGCGTGTGCGGTGGACAATGTTACAGGAACGGCAGGGCGGCTTCCACCACCGCGTCCGCGGTGATGCGGGTCATGCAGCGGTGGTCGGTGACGCATACGGGCTTCTGGCAGGGCCCGCAGTCCACCTCCACCCGGAGCACACGCCCCTTCTCCCAGGGGCTGTCGGTGTAGCGGGGCGAAGTGGGGCCCATTACACAGACGACCGGTTTGCCGAAGGCGATCGCGATGTGCCGCGGGCCGCTGTCGTTGCCCACCAGCAGATCGGCCTCCGCCAAGATTGCCTTGAGCCGGGGAATGCCGCCGCCCGGAAATTCAAGCAGCGGGGATTTGGCCGCACGGAGCACCGCCTCTCGGGTGTCCGCCTCGCCTGGGCCTGTCAGCAGTACGCAGCGCGCGCCGCGCCGCGCCGCCAACGCGTCCGCGACGGCGGCAAAACGATCGGCGGGCCAGCGCTTGGCCGGGCCGAATGCCGCACCTGGGGCAATGGCCACCAGCGGGCCTAGGCCCGCGAAGCGTTCGCGCACGGCGGCGCGCTCCGCCGGGTCGGCGGCCAGTTCAAGGCCGCGTCCGTCATCGGTGCAGCCCAATGGGGCGACAAGTTCCAAGTATTCCCGGGCCATGTAGACGGGCGTGACAACACCGTTTTCACGGTGAGGTTCGGGTGCGTCCGTCAGCAGCAGGCGGCGGTTGTCGCGGTTGTAGCCGATGCGGCGGCGTGCGCCGGCAAGCCGTGCCAGCAGCGCGGATCGGAAGGAATGCGGGAACAGCACGGCCAGGTCCCGGGCATCTTCAGCGACGGACCATGCGGCGGCCAGCATGGAAAAGAGTCCGCGTTGCGAGGCCAGGGGATACAGCCGGTCAACAAAAGGCAGGCCTTCCAGCAGCATACATATGGAGGGCTGTCCCGCCACCGCCAGGGTTGACTGCGGAAACCGCCGCTTGAGTGCGCGCAGCGCGGGAGTGCACATGACCGCATCGCCAAGCCAGTTGGGGGCAACGGCAAGAATATGGGCGGGATCCGGCATGTCGGCCATGGCCGGCGCGTCAATCCGCGGCGTCAGACGCCGGTTCCGGCGGGACTGCACTGGCGGAATCCTGCACAGACGGGGCCGCTTCGCAGGCGCGTGTGGCATCCTCGGGAGGGCGCGCGTCCCCGCGCGCCGGGTCCCCTGCGGCCGCTTCGCGCGCGCGGGTGGCCTCCTCAATGCGGCGCCGTCGCTCTTCCTGGCGGCGCTGCCGGATGTCCGCGCTGACGGACTCCCATTCCGGGCGGGTTTCTTCAAGGTGTGTGATGAGCCCGGCGCGCACCGATTCGCGGGTGAATTGGGGCTCGCCCGAAACGAAGGTCTCCCGCCAGTTGCGCCGCCGCACGATGCCGTAGAGGGCCGGGCGCTGGCGCACGTACTCGGTCACGCACATGGCCGGGTCGGCCTCATCGAAAGCCGACATGAAATCGGCCGGGCGAATGCCCTGCATGTAGGTGTTCCAGAAGTCCTTGGGTTCCATGCACTGCATTGTAGCAGAACCATGCGTGGAAAATCGCAGCTTCGCGGACTGCGGAGGGAACGTATGCCTCCCTCTTGCATCATCCCCGGCTGCGGGAAAGCAGAATGCCGCGTGATGCCTCGTTAACGCTGTACCCTTAGAAGAGGTGTTTCCACGTCACCGAGAAGACCGTCCCGCCAAAATCCTTGTCCTGCCCGAAAAAGAAACTGCGGCCGAGGTTGACATTCACCTGGTTTCGGCGGCTGACGGGCACGTCAAAGCCCAGATTCACGTTGGTGCTCCAAAGGTCCCAGGAATTGCCCAGTTTCATGTCCAGGATCTTCTTGGCCGGTCCCAGCCCAATGGTTCCGCGGGCGGTGTATCCGGCATGGGTCCAAGGCACGCGCACGCCCAGCATGGGGCGGATGGCGCACAGCCGCTCCTTCAACCCGCGGTAGTCGCGCTGTTCCACCATGCCGAAGGGGAAATAATCGAGGCCCGGGGTGACCGTGAAAGCGCTCCGCTTCATTTCGAAGACGAGGTGCAGGGGAATGAGGAGAAGGGAAGGCGCGCTGTCCTTGGTGCGCACGGGGCCGGAACCGTAACCCAGTTGAAGAAACAGGGAGAGACGCCGTGAAACATTGTATCCGACACCGACATTGGGCACCCAGAGCTGGTGGTGGTCGCGCATGTAACTGAAGGTGTTCACGCTTTCAATGTCCGGGGCGATGCCGCGCATGATTGGATCAAACAGGTTGCCGATCAGTTCCTCGC
>CALDSM010000023.1 GCA_937923585.1 uncultured bacterium | reverse complement strand
GCTGGGGGCGTCGGAAGATGCGGCCGCGCTGAAGACACTGCGGCGCGCAGCGCACTCATGGACAAAGGACGTGCGCAGGGCGGCGGTGGACGCGCTGTGTCAATGGCCGACGGCGGACGCGCTCGATGACCTGCGCAACATCGCGCGCCGGGGCAGGGCAGACGTGCGCGATGCGGCCCTTGACGGCGTGCTGCGCCAGTTGAAGCGGAAGTCGGACCGTCCCGCCGCCGACACGCTGGCCATATACACCGACCTGTTCGCACTGGCGAAAACGTCCGAGCAGACCAAGGCGGTGCTCGCCGGCGTGGGCGACGTGGCCGACCGCGGGGCGCTGGCGCTCATCGCCCCGTACCTCGCGCAGGAAGCGTTTCACGCCGAGGCGGCCGTGGCCGACGAAAAGGTGCGCCGCCGTTTCTACACCGCCGCTGCCTGCGACGGAGGCGGCGGGGCCGAGCGGATGCTCGACGGCGATATGAACACGCGCTGGCAGTCGGACTCCGCGCAACAACCGGGACAGTGGATTCAGGTGGACTTGGGCGAAAAAGCCAAGGTGACCGGCGTGGCGCTCGACACAAGCCGCACCGCCGCCGAATACCCGCGCGCCTGGGAAATCTACGTCTGCGATGATCCGGCCGATCCCGGCAAACCCGTCGCCTCGGGCACGGGCGAAACGCCGATCACCGAGGCGCATTTTGATGCGGTCGAGGGACGGTATGTGAAGGTGATGCAGACGGGCACGGCGGACTGCCGGTGGTCGGTGCATGAACTGCACGTGTTGACGGACTGACAAGGACTGGAACGGACCAGCATGGACGGACAAGGACGAAACGAGCAGCCCGCCCCGATCCATGTGAACACGCGGTTAGCTGAACCAATGCACACGGTTCAGAACGCCAAAACACAGGAATCCCAGCAGAAGCGCAAATGCGTCTGATGTCGGAGTTCCTCTTGTACCTCGGCAGCCCGTCACACAACCGGAATCGGGAGTGATTCCCAGTTCGTCCTGCGTTAACCGTTCGTCGGCGTTTGTGTCAAGCATATCGAACGTGGCACGGGACAGGTCCGTCATGGAGGCGGTTGCCTCGTCGAACGACAGCCAGCCGTCGCGGTTGCTGTCCGCTGAGGCATAGGCTGCGGCCAAACGGATCTTCGCGGAATCGGCGTCCACCAGGTTGTTCTCACCCTCAGCCGCCGGTGCGGGTCCGAGACTCAGGACGATGCTCACCGCCGTTTTCGGCGGAAGTTCTACGCCCGGCGCCGGACTCTGGGAGATCACTGCGCCTGCGGCGACCGCACCGCTGTGGACCCGCGTCGTGAGGCCGACGACAAACCCCGCACCGGTTAGGATCGATTCCGCCTGGGCCTGGAACAGGCCCACCACGTTGGGCATCGCCACCGGCGGCACGCCGCGGCTAACCACGAGGCCAATCTCCGCGTCGGGCAACACCAATGCGCCCGCAACAGGCACTTGTGAAAGAACCGTGCCGGCGGGCACGGAAACGCTGTATTGCCGCGTCACCGTTCCCATGGCGAGCCCCGCCTCCCTGAGCGCGGTTAGCGCGTCGCTCTCTGTCCGGCCGATCACATTGGGCACAGCAATGCCCCCCTTGCTGATTACCAGGAAGACGAGCGCACCGTATGCCGCTTCTGCGCCGCCAACCGGCGTCTGCGTTATCACGGCACCCGCAGGCACGGTCAGACTGTACTGCTCTGTCGCTACCCAAAGCGCGAGCCCGGCGGCTGCAATTGCCGTTGATGCCGCGGACAGCGCCTGGCCAACCACGTCGGGCACCGGCACCGGCGGGTGCGGGCCTTTGGAGATGACGGTGTCCACGGGCGTTCTTTCAGGAACCCGGGCACCCGCCGCCGGATTCTGGCGGATAACGTGGTTGGCCGGAACGGCGTAGTGGTATTCTTCCGCTTCTCTGCCGATATAGAGCCGGGCAGAGGTGATGAGTTGTTCCGCTGCCAGGCGGGCGACACCGGTCACGTTCGGCACGGCCACATCCACCGCATGCTCGTAAGCGCCCATGTCCCAGTTCGGGCCTTGCGGACGGGGCGCGCCGAGGATGTCGACTGCCGGCGCGCCCGCGCCTGTTCCGGCATTGATGCACGGCGAACCAGGCTGTAGCCGGTAATCACCCGCCGCCGCATTTACAAACAGCGGATCGGCAACGATATTACATACCCCCGCGGTGGGCACCGACAGGCACGAATAGGAAACGGCGATAGATTCGCCATTGATATATTCCGGGCTGTTTCCCCAGAAAATGCAGTTTGTTACCGTACCGTAGTAGTAGAAATTGCCTATGCCGCCGTCTGACACGTTGCCCGTGAAGGTGCAGTTGACTGCTGTTCCCTGATACATCCCCCCACCAGAATACGCCCGGTTGGCGGCAAAGAGGCAGTTGATCGCTGTGCCCAGCATTCCGCCGCTCCAATTTGCCGAGTTGCCCCGGAAGGTGCAGCCGGTGGCTGTTCCGACATACATCCCTCCGCCGCTGCCGGACACCGAGTTGTCCGTAAAGGTGCATTTGTCCGCCGTGCCGGAGAACATACCGCCACCGTAACGCGCAGAATTCCTGCTGAAAGCGCACTCGACGCTCGTGCCGCGGCACATGCCGCCGCCAAGGCCGTCGGATGCGCCTTTCGCCGCGTTGTCTGCCAGAATGCAGTGAACCGCCCTGCCGCCGAACATGCCACCGCCGTACATTGCCACACCGCCGTGCAGATTGAACCCGTCCAGCACTGCATCGCCGACGGCGGTCACGAGCGGCGCCCGGCTTGTCCGTCAATGGTCGTGGTTGAGGCGTCCGTGCTTCGCGCATCCCGCTTGGTCTCCGTGCCCGTGAATCCGCCGTACATCGACACGCCCCCCAGAAGACGGACAACCTGCTTTCCTTCGTTTGCCGTATAGGTTCCCCGGGCCACCCAGATCTCCGTGCCGTTCCCCGCCATGTCGGCCGCCGCCTGAAGGGTGGGGAAGGCAGCCTCCCAGGTCAATCCGTCGGGGACTGTTGCCGTCGAGGCCGCATTCACCCGGAGCACCGCCGGTGGGGCTGAGACAGATTCATCGTCACCGGGGTAATACTCAAAGGCCCCCATGTCCACGCCCGATCCTTGCGGCCGGGCGCGCCCCAGCCGGTCCGTGGTCGGCGCGTTGTCCAAAGTGCCTGTGTCCCGGCAGGGCGAACCGGCACGAAGCCGATAATCACCGGCCAGCGTATCCACAAACTCCGGGTCTCCCACAATATTGCCCACGCCCGGAACTTCAGCATCCGACGACATGCAACAGTTGAATGCTGCGTAGTCGAACCCGCCAATGTCTCCGGGAATGTTCCCCCAAAGGATACAGTTTGTCGCCTCGCCGTTATTCATTCCTCCGCCGGTGGACATTTCCCCTTCGCCATTTCCTTCCTCACTTCCTGCCTCGTTTTCAAAGAGCGTGCAGTTGATCGCCTTACAGCCGAACATTCCTCCGCCGGACCCCGCTGTGTTTCCAGAGAAGACGCAGTTGACGGCAGTGCCGCCACTCATCCACATCCCGCCCATGCCCCCGCCTTGCCCGGGGGTTGAGTTTCGGCTGAAAGTGCAGTTGGTTGCCACACCGCCCGACATCCCTCCACCGAAATAATCCGCCGAGTTCTCTGTGAAGGTGCAATCGGTGGCCGTGCCGTAATACATTCCGCCACCCGCGTATGCGGCCGAATTCCCGTTGAAGGTACATCGGGTTGCCATGCCAAAGCACATCCCGCCGCCGCCGTTCCCTCCCTCTTTGGCCGAGTTCCCGGCGAAAACACAGTCTGTCGCCGTGCCGTAATACATTCCGCCGCCGCTTTCCTCGACGACATTGCCGGTGAAGGAACAGTGGGCGGCCGCACCGAACACCATTCCGCCGCCATACTGGGCCGCACCGTTTTGCAGGACAAATCCATCCACGAAGGCGTTCCCCGTCGCCGTTACGCAGCGGCGCGCGCGTTGGCCGTCGATGACAGTCGAGGATGTGTCAGAACTCCGTGCTTCCCGGGCGGTTTCCGAACCCGTGAATCCCCCGTACAGGAACGTGCCCACGTTTAGCAGGACGACCTGCTCCCCCTCGTTTGCCGTGTAGGTGCCTTGGGCCACCCAGATCTCCGTGCCGTACCCGGCGATGTCGGCCGCCGCCTGCAGGGTCGGGAACGCGGACTCCCAACTGAGTCCGTCGGGGGCGGCGGCAGTGGAAGCCGCATTCACCCAAAGCACCGCCGGCGGGATCACGGCATGCGCGTCGTCACCCGGATAATACTCATAGGCGCCCATATCCACGCCCGCACCCTGCGGCCGCATGCGGCCCAAAGCATCCGTGGTTGGCGCTTCTTCCGTTGTCCCCGTATCAACGCACGTAGAACCGGCGCGCAGACGGAAGTCTCCGGCCCGCGGATTCACGTAAAGGGGATTGGCAACAATGTTGCCGGCACCGGCGGTCGCCAGGGAGAGACAGGAGTGGGACACGGAAGTCTCCCCTGTCTCATCGGGGGTGTTCCCCCACAGAATGCAGTTGACCGCCGTGCCGTGAAGCATTCCGCCGCCCCCATGCATCGTCGAGTTGACGGCAAAGGTGCAGTTGACGGCAACACTGTCGAGCATTCCCCCGCCGTTGACATACCCCGCCGAGTTCCCGGTGAATACACAGTTGGTCGCTCGTCCGTTATACATGCCGCCGCCGCCCACAGCAGTATTCCCGGAGAAGATGCATCTGTCGGCTTTTCCGCAATCCATTCCTCCTCCGCACCACGATTCCGCCCGGTTTCCTGCAAAGGTGCAATGGGTGGCCGTGCCGTTGTACATGGCGCCACCCGCATACGAAGAGGTGTTTCCGGTGAAGGCACAGTCGGTGGCCGTGCCGCCGTACATCCCGCCACCAAGTGCACATTCCCTTCTGTGCGTGGATACGGCGGTATTCCCGATAAAGGCGCAGCCGACGGCCGTACCCTGATACATCCCGCCGCCGCAGGCGTTGTATGCCGAGCCATCGTAATCATACTCGTCTGTTACTCTGTTTCCGCTGAAGATGCAGTTGACCGCAGTGCCGCGCCACATTCCACCGGCGAAATCGAAAGAGAACCCATTTTGAAGAGTGAAACCGTCGATTGCGCCGGTGCCAAGGGCGTGCACGCACCGCCGCTGGTGCTCCCCGTCAATGATTGCGGGATGGGCGGTCCAGTTGCGCTGCTCACGGGCGGTTTCGCCGCCCGCAAAGCCGCCGTAGATCGTGATGCCGTCCTTGATCGCCACCACCGTTGCACCGCTTCCTGCGTAGGTGCCCGCCGCGACCCACAGTTCGTCGCCTGACGCTGCGGCGTCGGCTGCGGGCTGGAGTTCCGGAAAGGCGGTCTCCCACATAAGTCCATCCGGGTTGGGGGCGGTGGACGCCGCGTTGACGCGGAGGATGACCGCGTGTGCGGGCAGGATGGAAAGCGCCAGAACGATCAGTGCGGGAACCACGGCGTTAGGGCACCCAAGGAACCTCCGGTAATGCATATCCATGACAAGTCTCCCTCTTCACTTTCCTGACGCCGGCACGTTGCCGACGGTTCACTCCTCTCTTGTCAACGCGGGAACGGCGATTTCAGCATGTTCCAGCCTTGCGGCGCATCATCCGGTTGAATGCGGCATACAGCACCAGGGAAAGAACGGTGCACACGGCAATGTTTACGGCAACGTTTTGCAGATGTCGAAACTGGCTGATGACGATCTCCACCGGAAAGCGCACATCCTGCCGCACCGGAAACGTTACCAGGCCCCACCACGTAATGCTCATCAATGTGGGCAACAGGGTCCTCAAGAACATGAACGCCGCCCACAGGCAGCACGACAGGAACACTGCGGCCTTGAGGCGGGGGGACCTGTCGCACCACCAGATACAGACCAGACTGAGGCAGACGGAGCATGCTGACGTCAGCGCTACCAGCGGCAGATAGTAATGGTTCCACGTTTGATGGAGGGCCTGGGCGGCGGGTGGTGGCCCCACCTTCGCCGTGGGCAGAACCTGATCCGCGACCAGCAGCCCTGCACACAGCACGGCCAGAATCCACCCGCTCCATTCGAAGAACCAGACGGGGTGGCCGGCGTCAGAGCGTCTTTGCCAGTATGTGAGAATGACCCACAGCAGAAAGACGGCGGTCAAATCCAGCGCCTGCGGCACAAACGGTCCCAGGAACACCATCGGCCGCGGAAGGGGAGCCATCTGGGAAATGCAAAGCAGGTCCCACATGATGAGCCTGTCTGTCAGGGCCATGATCACCGTATACGTGCAGAGAATTGCGGCCGCGCGGCGTAGAAAGGCTTTCCCCGCCGCCATCGGACGCACCGCCTGCAGCAACCCCTTGATGACAGCCGGGTCGCCGAAGTGCTCGCGCACGAGAATAAGCGCGTCGTCTTCGGACATCACCTCCTCGCCATTGAGATAAGCGAGTAGTTTGTCTTCCATGTGGCCGTAGAGTTCGCGTTGCACCTCGTCGTCCAGGTGCTGGTCCACGGTCAGTTGGGCGCACATTTCGCGCAGGTGCTGCCGGATTTCCGGACTGGCCTGGTTGATCATGGCGCGCCCTCCGCAAGGTTCAGAACAAGTTTGGAGAAGCCGCGCCACTGCCCCGCCGCCTCACCGAGCGCGTTCCGGCCTTCGGCCGTGATGTAGTAGTACTTCCTCTCGCGACCGGTGTCGGCCTGCTGCCACTGGGCGCGCACCAGCCCCTCCTGCTCCAGTTTGTGGAGCACCGGATAGATCGTCCCCTCCTGCCACAAAAACAGCCCTTCGCCCTGCTGGTTAATGCTGCGAATAATCTGGTAACCGTAACTGGGCTCTTTGGCCAACACGGAAAGAATCAGGAGACCCGTACTCGCGCCAATCAGTTCCTTCTTCGTATTCATGGCATGCACCTCGAAGTTCTATGCTTAGAATACCATGAAGTTCTATGCCTGTCAAGGGGGCAACAAGACCGATGGAAGGATATGCGTCCCGTCCTGCCCGCAAATTGACATATGCCGTCTCACAGTTCCACTTCTGGGTGCTGGATTCTCCCCTTCCTACTAGACCCAAGACACAAACGAAAGGCCCGTCTGATAAACAGAACTCCCGCTCTCCTACCCCTCTCCCAAGGGGTCGTTGCGGTCTATTTCGTGTTTTTTTAGCCGGTATTGTAGGGTTTTGTAGGTCAAGCCGAGCAGTTCAGCGGCTTCCTTGAGGCGGCCGCCGGAACGTTCCAAGGCTTGCCGGATGAGTTCCTGCTCCAAGTCTTCGAGTATGATGCCGCCGGGCGGCAGGGTGAAGTCGCCGGTTTGCGGTTCGGGGGTCCGGAACTTGGCCGGAAGGTCATCCACCTGCAGCTTGTTGCCGCCCGCCAGGATGTAGGCTTGTTCGAGCGTGTTTTCCAGTTCGCGGACATTGCCGGGCCAGCGGTAGCGGCGGAACGCATCGAGCACGTCGGGTCCGACGACGGGCGGGGTAAGGCCGAGTTTCTTGCCGAGCTTCTCGCTGAAGTGCGCGACGAGCAGCGGCATATCCACCATGCGCTCGCGCAGCGGGGGCAGTTCGACCGACAACACTTCGAGCCGGTAGTAGAGATCGGCGCGGAATTCGCCGTCCTCGACGCGCTTCTTCAGATTGCGGTTGGTGGCGACAATGGCACGGACATCCACCTGGCGGGTTTTGCTGGCGCCGACGCGCTCGATGACGCCGTCCTGGAGCACTCGCAGCAGTTTGGCCTGGCTTTCAAGGCGCATGTCGCCGATTTCGTCGAGGAAGAGCGTGCCGCCGTGGGCCAACTCGAACTTGCCGGGCCGACTCACGTCGGCACCGGTGAAAGCACCCTTCTCATGGCCGAAGAGTTCAGATTCCACCAGGTTGTCCGGGATGGCGGCGCAGTTGACCACCACAAAGGGCTTGTTGCGGCGGGGCCCGGCAAAGTGGATGTGTCGGGCGATGAGTTCCTTGCCGGTGCCCGACTCGCCCAGGATCAGCACGGTGCTGTTCACATGGACGGCGCGGCGGGTGCGCTCAAAAACCCGGCGCATGGGCTCGCTCTGGCCGATGATGTTGCCGAGCGCGACCGAGTCGGTGACCAGTTCGCGCAGTTGGCGGTTCTGTCGGCGCAACTCGGAGCGCTCCCCGGTACGGCCGAGCACGAGCAGCAGTTCATCCTTGTCGAAGGGCTTCTCAAGATAGTCCGCCGCGCCCTCTTTCATGGCCGTCACGGCGGTCTTGATGGTGGCGTGGGCGGTCATCATGACGACTTCCAAGTCGGGGCGGAGCCGCCGCGCCTGGCGCAGCAGTTCGAGGCCGTCCATGCCGGGCATTCTGAGGTCGGTGAGGAGAATGTCCGCATCCTCGTCCCCGAGTGCCGCCAGCGCGTCCTCTGCCGAGGGGCAGCCGCGCGGTTCATAGCCCGCCTGGGCCAGAATGTCGCAGATAATCTCCCGCTGCACGCGGTCGTCTTCTGTTATTAGCACACGAAACGCCATGAATGCCGGTCCCTGTCTTTGCGCGCTTCCCGGAGGCGCCGCCAAGCCATTATTGTAGCACGCCGGCAACAACGTTCCGACAATCGCCGTTTTGGGACGGAAACGGACAATTTTGCTTGCGAAATTTGGAGAAAAGGTCTACAATTGTATTGTTGCACACAAAGGGCAATGGCGATGGACATGCGTGACAATCCATACAACAGGAGCTACCTGCGGATACTGGCGGGGGCATATCTTGTGTTGTGCGGGGCCTGTTCAGTCTACTGTGTGTGGTTGGATCTGTATGCGTTGCAGGGGGGGGAATTCATGTCTCCCCCGTGGCATGTGCAGGCTTTGTGTATCGGGGCCGCATTTTCTGCGGGCTTGTATTTCCTTAAGCCCCGGCTCGGCCATCACGGACTGGTCGCCGTCACTTTGGCCGTCTTTGTCATGGGGGGAACGCAACTGTCGCAAGAAGAAAACGCATTCCATTTGGCCGTGCTGATGCTGCTGGTTCCGCCTCTGGTGCGTCGTCTTTCCCCGCCCGCCCAGCCGATGCGGACCTGACGGGTTTCATTGGGGGAGCTTCTTGGAGGCGGTTACCGCTGAAAATGGGACCCATGGGACTTGTGGGACGAAAGAGAGCGGATTGGGGCCGTGATGCTCTGGGGAAGACTTCTGATAAACTGACGGTTGTGACGTAAGCGATGTCTTTATCTTCTTCGGAGACTGCCCCAATGAAACACTGTTCTGCCATGGTGGCTGCACTTTTTGCCTCGCTGCTCGCGGTCGGGATTTGTCATGCCGACCGCGCACAGACTCCCAAAGACAACGGCGGTGAACTACTCATGCGGGCGCCCGCCGGGGAGCGGTATGCGGAGCGGAATGTGCAGGGGGAAAGTATTCTTCCCAACGGACGCGTTGTCACACCATCGGGACAACTGTTCCGGGTGGAACCGCATCCGTTCGGGCTGACGCTGAGCCCGGACGGGCGGTGGCTGATTGCGGCCTGCACCGCCGGGCCGCAGTTGTCCATTCTGGACCTTGCCAACCCGGATGCGCCGGTGCAAACGACGCTGGGCAACGGCAACGAGAAGGGCATTCTCGACGCGGTGTTCATGGGACTGGGTGTTGCGCGCGGGTCGGACGTGGTGTATGTGGCGGGCGGCAGCGACTACAGCATCATGGCGTTTGACATCGTCTCGCGCGCACGGCTCTTCCGTGTTTCGTGCGACCACACGGCCGACGGCATCCGCTATGAGCAGGGCTATGTGGGCGACCTGCGGCTGTCCCCGGACGGCGCGCTGCTGTATGCGGTGGACCAGTCAAATTTCCGGATGCTGGTGTTCGATATCGCGCGGCAGCAGGTCATCCACTCCATTGAGGTCGGCCGCTATCCCTTCGGCATTACGCTTTCACAGGATGGGCGGCGCGCCTATGTGGCCAACGTGGGCATGTACGAATACTCCAAAATGAAGAGAAAGTCGGGCGGAATGGCCAAACTGCACTTCCCGCCCTTTGGGGTGCCGTCGAAAGAGGCGCGGAAGGGGGTCGAACTGGAGGATGAGGACGGGAACGGGGACGAGATCAGCGTGCCCGGCCTGGGCGATCCGAACGACCTTCGGGCGATGTCGGTGTGGACGATTGACGTCTCAGTGCCCGGCCGGGAGGCGGTCATCGGCAAGGCCAAGACGGGGCATCTCGTGGGCGAGAAACTGGAGGATTTCCCCGCCGTGGGCGGGAGCAGCCCGAATTCGCTGGTTGCCACGAAGAAGCATGTGTACGTGTCGAACGGCAGCAACGACAGCATCACGGTGATCAACGCCCGGACCGGCCGCCGCCAGAAGGACATCAGCCTGGAGTTCTGTGCCGCGGCGCACGGGCTGCGGGGCATGATCCCCTTCGGCCTTGCGCTTTCGCCGGACCAGCAGACCCTGTACGTCGCCGAGGCGGGAATCAATGCCGTCGGCGTGGTGCGGGTGAAGGACAACAAGGTGCTGGGGCATATCCCGACGGCGTGGTTTCCCAGCAAACTGGCGGTGTCGCCGGACGGCAGACGGCTCTACGCAGCCTGCGCAAAGGGCCTTGGCTCCGGACCGAACGACGGCCCCAACCATGCGCCGGAAGATCCGACGGGCATCGGCGCGCTCATGCGCGGCTACGTGAACATCATTGAACTGCCCTCCTCGCAGGAGGAATTGGACAGGCTGACCGCGAAGACCATCGCCAACAATGTTGACCTCTATCCGCCCGCGCAGGACGCGCGCACGGAGGGCCATCCGGTGCCGCCGGCGCCCGGCCTGTGGAACAGCCCGATCAAGCATGTCATTTACGTCACCAAAGAGAACCGCACCTACGACGAGGTTTTCGGCGCGTTGCCCGGCGGACGGGGCGACGCCAACGTGTGCCGCCTGGGCAAGCCGATAGACGTGTCCAACAAGGACAACAGCAGGACGGTCAAGGGGACGGTGCTGATGCCGAACCACCTGGCGCTGGCAAAGCGGTTTGCCATCAGCGACAACTTCTACTGCGACTCGGACCACTCGGTGGACGGGCACCGCTGGCTGGTGGGCGTGTATCCGAATGAGTTCATGGAATGCCGCATCGGCGAGAATGCCAAAGGCGACGGCCCGGGGAACCATGCCTTCATTGGGTCTTCCGGCGCGGTGTATCCGGAGGACTACAACGAGGGCGGGGCGATCTGGGAGCACTTTGACCGCAACCGCATCCATTTCCGCAATTTCGGGCTGGGCTTTGAGTTCAAGCCGCAGGATGAGAAGCAGTCCTATCACGACACGGGCATCCGCCTGACCGTGAACTACCCCATGCCCAAGCCGCTGTTCGACAACACCTCGCGGCAGTACGCCACCTACAACACGAACATTCCGGACCAGTTTCGCATCGAGCAGTTCGAGCGCGAGTACCGCGAGCGGTGGCTTTCGGGCAAAGAACCTTTTCCGGACGTGGTCACGATCATGCTGCCCAATGACCACGGGTCGGGCGAGCGGCCCGAGGACGGCTATCCCTTCTGGGGCTCCTACATGAGCGACAACGACCTTGCGCTGGGCCGCTTTGTGGAACTGATCAGCCACGGGCCATACTGGAAGGACACGGTCATCTTCGTCACCGAGGACGATGCGCAGGGCTACCGCGACTCGGTGGACGCGCACCGCTCCATTTGCATGGTGATAGGACCTTATGCGCGCCGGGACTGCATCTCGCACCGACATGCCAGCATGTCCAGCATCCTCAAGACCATGTTCCTCATACTGGGCATGCCCGCGCTGAACCAGTACGACGGGTTTGCCAGTGACCTGGCGGACATGTTTACCCAAACCCCGGACAACGCGGAGCCGTACAACGCACTGCCGGTCAATCCGGAGATATTCGATCCGGAACAGGCGCTGAAACCGTTCGGCACGAAACTCAACTGGAAGGCCGTGCCCGCCCGTGAACCGGTGGACAACCAGGCCTATCTGGACACGGACCCCTACGGCCAAAATGGCCCGGCAGGCCACACGCCCCGCTGAGAAGGCCGAGCCCGCATCATGACTAACCTTTCTGTAAAACACTGCAAGGCCGTGAGTTAGCGGCGGCAAAGAGAGTGCCTCCGCGCGGAAATGGGTAAATAGTGCTTATTGTCTGCCGCCCCAATTCATGCTACAATTCGGCCCCAGTGAACAGGAAATGAGCTAGTGGAAGTAATTCGCAAAACCACGTCGCGTTGTCATGAGTGCGCCAAGCCGGTTGACGGTGCTGTTGTAGTGACCGAAGGAAAGGCCTATCTCCGCCGCGAGTGTCCGGAACATGGTGTTTTTCAGTTGCTTCTTTCGGAGCACGGCAATGAATACGCGGATCTGGACCGATTCTATACCGAGGTGCATGAGTCGCTTCCCTCGCTGGGGCGCACAATGCACACGTGGGTGTTTGCCACGATGGACTGCCAGCAGAAGTGCCCTTTCTGCTGCACGGACTGCGGCGAGGAGAACCGGGGCCAGTCCCCCTGGGACGAGATGAACTGGGACGACCTGCAGGAGGTTCTCAGTACGTTCAAGCAGGGGAAAATCTCCTTTGGCGGCGGCGAGCCCACCCTGCACCCGAATGTGCTGGACTTCTTCCGCGAGGCGGACAAGCGGGGCATCGCGGCCCAGCTCGCGACCAACGGGCTTTTTCTGGCGTCCAAAGAGTACTGTCAGAAACTCAAGGACAACAAGGTCAAGGAAGTGCGGCTTTCGCTGGAGGCGCTGGACAAAGAGGATGCGGTGGAACTTGGACTGGATCCCTATGTGGAGCCCAAACTCAAGGCCATTGAGAACCTGTGCGAACTGGGCATAGCGATCACGCTCTCCCCCACGATCTTCAAGGGGGTGAACGAGCGGCAGATAGTCCGCATCATCGAACACGCAAAGGACCGCCCCTCGATTCAGGCTTTCTCGATGCAGGGATTTGCCTGGACCGGCTGCGGCATCGGCCTGCCCAGGGAGATGATGATCACGCCGGACGAGATGATGGACGCGATTCACCGGCAGTACTGCACGTGCGCGCGGAGCGAGGTCTTTGCGCTTCAGAAACTGGCCTTTGCGTGGCTGAACGTGATCGGGTTCAAGTCGTGCCTGAAGAGCGAGTTTATGATCTTCCTGCGGGAAGACGGCCGCCTGCGGCCGATCACCGAATTCATCAACCTGCGCCGGCTCGACAGGATGCTGAACTGGTGGCGCAGGGTTCTTCCCAGGAAGCGCTGGCTGCGCGGCGTGTGCCTGATTCCGGTGCTGGCCGGCGGCCTGAGCCTGAAGTCGCTTCCCCTGGTTCCCATGTTTGTCCGGCTGGCCTGGGCCAACATGACGAAGCTCTCGGTGAGGGACTATCCGTCGCGGCTGCTGTCCGTGGGGCTCAACACGAACTGTTCAAGCCTGAATGCGGACCAGACGGTGAACTCGCACTGCGTCAG